>CAZEDN010000025.1:0-6993 GCA_964510905.1 uncultured Candidatus Peribacteria bacterium | reverse complement strand
TCGAGCCAGGGATTTCACCCGCCATCGACATCAATTTATTCGCTCCATTACTGATGAATGAATTCACCTGGGAGAACGCCTCACTCAGCGCCCCATTCACCGCATCACACAGGCCGGTCGCCTCCATGATCGGAATCGAGAACGACCAACACTGGCCGCCCAGATACGGCCCAATACAAATGGAAATAGTGGTGCCCAGCGTCAGCGTGATCGAGAAATAGATACGAATGACCGACGTTCCCTGGAACGGCGACGGCGGCCAAATCGGTGGCACCCCAAGCGCCGGTGCTCCAAAAATCGGGAAGTGAAACGGATCCATCGCCATCACCGGAACCCCCATCACATTCACTGGCCCTGGCACAAAAAACGCATAGTTCACCGGCATCGCAATGCAACCCCCAGAGCAGAACAATTGTGTCATCACCGACTCCATCGCGTCCGCCACCGCATTGGTGACCTCTTCCGCGATCTGGAATCCTGCATCCACATTCGCCATGATTGCTTGCGGCGAAACCGTGTTTGAAAGGAGTATCCATTGCTCGTCCATCGCCTCCTCGGCGGCGTCCTCATGTTCTTCAGGAATCTCATCCTCCGGAGGATCGCCATCCGGGACCCCGTCTCCATCCTCATCAAACGGCAACTCGATGTCGAGCTCCGCATACGCATCCACGACCGGCGGATCCTCCACCGGTGTGGTGTACTTGGTGTAATTGATCTTGGTCAATCCATCCTCGTCATACGTTCCATTCGAATAGAAAAAGAGCATCTGGCCCGAAGGATTATCCTCCGGCGTGGCCCCGATGTCTAAATAGTTATCATTAAGATAGTTGGTGTCCAAATCGTGCCCAATCAACAGTTTCACTGCCGGCATCGCCACACCCGAAACCGTTCCTTCATAACGAATCGTCACCGAATCGCCATTGCCCAATGCAATGCCGCTGGCCACAAACGGGCGCAAACTTTGCCCCGTCTCAATCACCACTAAACCAGTACAACCATCGCCGCTACACTCAAAACTTTCCCAATCCAGCTCCAGCATGCTCGACACAACATCCGCGAACGACAGATCCGGAATGCTCGTGCCGGTATTCGTGAACGTGATGCTGTACTGAACCGTATCGCCATCCTCCAGAACGCCACCATTCACATCCACGGCACGCTTGGTAGAGGTCAGTAACCGCTCATCCAAGTCCGCATACAAGAACGGCAACGTATCGGTCACTTCCGAGTCTTCAATCGAGAAAGAAAGTGTCTCAGTCGAGCTGTTCACCAGATTCATGAGGTCGTTTTCAATGAAGTCCGCACTAAACCCACCCGTGTCCAAAATCGACATCGCTTCACCAAATTTAGTCGAAATCGTGTCACTGGAATAAGGATCATCAGCCGGAACCGGGAACTCCTTATACCAACCGTCATCTTCTTGTGAGAGCGGGTCCTCTTCGCGCATGCCGTCGTAATACACCACCACCTCTTCGATCAACTCCATGGAATCGTCTACTTGAATGCCTCCATGCCCAATCTCTTCCGGCGTGGTGAGCAGTTCGCCATGATCGTTGTAAAACACCAAAATCGATCCATTGATGTCCGACACCACCAAATCCGGGTAATCGTCTTGATTCAAATCGGCCGCTTCCAGTTGTTTGATGGTCGCCCCATCGATCTCCAATTCAAGATTTTCTCGAATGAAGTTTGCGTCGTAATTATGATAAAGATAAACACAAATCTCACCTTCGATACAAGCTTCAGCCGTGGCAACCACCACATCTTCCTGACCATCATCATTGAAGTCGCCCTGTGTCATATCGATGATGCCATTCGGGAGGTTCATGACCAGCCCACGGTTCTCAAAGCGTGGATAGGTTTCTTGATTTTCCAACATCTGCACCTCTCCGGTCTCAAACGCCACCATCACATCGGTGAGTCCATCCGAGTTGTAATCGATGGATGAAATGTCCTGAATCGCTTCTCCGCCGGCCAACACCATGCGTCCCAAACCAGAGGTGTAACCGGTGGCCGAAACGTCTTGCGGACGATAATCGGTCAAACGAATTGTGGGATCACCCAGCACCACGCCAATGTCGGACGCGTAGTACTGATTGGCTTCCCCCACAGTGAGCCCATCCGAAAGGAGCAACATGAACTTATTGTCGCCAACAAAACCAACCCCCGGATCGATGTGCCCGTTTTCGAGCGAATCGTTCCCAAGGCCGGGCTTCTGACGACTGGGGAGATCGGTCAACTTATCCACCACAAACATCCCCGTGGGGTTGCTGCTGGAATTGCCGCTGTACGACGTGGAATATCCGTACCGTTCCGATTGAATCCCTGTGAAGTAAACCCCCGGTCCCAAAACATCCCAATCTTCCCATTCAAACAAGGCATCCAGCTGCGTGACATCATTTTCGAACGTCTGCTTCCACACGACGCGCGCCAGCACCGATCCACCCACCATCACGTCAAACGCAAACCCTTCGTAATCTTCATTCAGCTCCAACGTATACGACGGATCGTAAACCTGAACCTGACCATCCGGCTCAAACCGTACGATCTCATTATTGTCCTCTAAAATGCTCACATTGCCTCGGAACTGTCGCAGCGCATAACGATCGTTTTCGGTCAGTTTTTGCACATAAATGCCATCATCTTCCACCGCGGTCAGGTCGTCACTCGCCTCCATGAGGTAGAAATGGGTGGTCGACGGAACAACCGAACCCTCTGCCACCGTGACTTGGGTGAGGAGGTCTTTGACAAAGAATTTCAACGGCAACGTCGCGCTATTGGACGGCGTCAATACCACATCCACCGCGTTTCCATCCAAAACCGACAGTTTTCCTTGAGAATCCATGAGCGCCAGGCGCGCACTCGGCTCCGGCTCACTCAATAGGCTCACACTGGCCTGCGTCTTACCACTGAACGTGAACCAACCGGCGAGATAATCATTCTGCGTCACCTCGCCAAACGGTGCGCCCAACAGCGCTCCAAACAGCACCTGAGGATCAATCGTTTCAAAATCTTCAGCCATTACCTGCAAAACGCTGTTCAATGTGATGGTCCCGGAGATCAAATCGTTGCTCGAGGCCACGATGTTGATTGGCCCGGTCAAATCATCCGCAGTCACCGTGAATGTAGTCATGCCTCCAGTAAGAATCACACTCGAGCCACCAACACTTCCAAAGTCCTGACTCATTTCAGTCACGCGAATGGTCACCGACGTCGAAGAATCGGTATAAACAAAGTTTCCATACTCGTCATAAGCCTTCACCGTCACCTCCACCGACTCATCGGTAGGCACCACATCCGAATCTGAGGAAAGTTCCAATCGATACGTCTCATTCGGGAGGAGCGTGATCGGGAACGTGGCCGGTTCAAAACCGATCATCGACACCGTCACATACGCCGTGCCCGCCACCGTAGACGTCGTGAAATTCACATCCGCCTGTCCATCCACCATATCGGCGGTGATCGTTGTGACCCCATCGGTCAACGCTCCATAAAGGTCATCCACCACCGCAAACGAGATCGTCCCATTGAAGTCGGAAAGGGGAGTGCCCGCATTGTCCAGCACTGCCCACGCCGTGATGGTTGTGGTCGAACTGCCATCTGCCGTCAATTCATCGTTCGCCGCAAAAAGTTGCAATTGAATGTCGTCGTACACCCCAACACCCACCGAGCCCTCAATATCTCCCAGAGTCGCCGAAACTCGCGCTGTCCCTTCTACATCCCCCGAGATCAGGTCAAACGTGAGTCGGCCCTCGTACAGCGACACCTGCGTGCCCAACTGGTCAGGATCCTCATCCAACGACTCATCCAGAACCCCTGGGCCATCCACGTCCAGCGTGACCGTGCTCGGGGTGCGGTTGGCCAAATTTCCATAATAATCGTACAACGTGAGCGTCACAGACGTCTTGTTGAGTCCGCCGGTCTTGAGGAAGTAAGAATCGCTCTCCAGTGACAATGAATACGGCTCTCCCGGATACACATAAACGGTCGTGTCCATCACCGGAAGTTCGGTCGGGGCAAGAGTGGCTGTGATTTCCAAATAACCGGACGTGGTGTTCGCCTCGATTTCGGTTTCGGCCACGCCCTCCGTCACACGAACCTGTTCACGCACGATGTCCGCATAGGGTTGTGCAGGATCGATCGCTACAAACTCCACAATACTTGAGTTGTCATCTTTCACCTGATTGCCTTCCTCATCAATGATTTGAGCCTTGAGGAAAAGACGTGCATCTCCATCCGCCGGCATCTCTTTGATGAACACCAACTGCTCAAACAAGATGTCCTCTTCAAACGTTTGTACTTGATAAACCACATCGCGCGACAGATTCACTCCCGAAACATACGCACCCGCCCCATAATCCAAATCACTGCCCTCATCGATCGCATTCAACGGATCGGTCCCGGCCAGCACCTCGTCGCCATCCGTAACGCCTCCTTGGTCTGTGTCCGGGTTAAACGGATCGGTGCCATACGTGGCCTCTTCCGCATCAGAGAGTCCGTCGCCATCCGTGTCCACCTCCAAATCGGGAGGCACCACTTCCTCTTCCTCCTCCTCTTCTTCTTCGCCCATCGGTGCGCCATAATCATCGCTCGGGTCATTGATCGCATTCGTGTCTTGCGTGACTTCTACATAATCGTTCACCCCACCATAATCGGTGTCGGGATTATAAGGACTGGTTCCAAAGTTGTACGTTTCCGCGGCATCGGAAAGTCCATCGCCATCCGTGTCGTTCGCCTGACAATCTTGCAGGCGCAAAAGGTTCCCCACCATCATCGCAAATTCTCCCCGAGTGATGGGGGACTCCACCCATGATTTAATCGCACTGTCGTACCCCAGTTCTCCCTCAAACCACGGTTCAAACGTAGACCGCGGATAATCATCCAGCGCTTCAAAGCGCCCAGCCGGATACAAGTTGTACCCCTGCGCCACCACCACATAATTGACGTACCACGGCAGCGTCAGATCACTCACATCGCTCACCGACGTACCCACCGTCTCCAGGAGGACCTTCGTCGCCTCCGCACGGCTCATCGTGTTTTTAGGGAGATAATATCCTTCATACGCACCCCATTTATATCCAGAAATCAACTCCTCATTGCGGCTGTACGCCACACAGTAGTAGAGGTTGTCATCGATGTCGGTATCGGGGAAAGGATGGAATGAATAGTCCGCTTCAATTTCTTCCTGAACGGAACCTGTAAATCCAGTACAATCCAAACACACCGCCCCTAAATTCAATTTCGTAAACTCTTCACGCGTGATGGGGCTCTCCGGACGGAACGATCCATCCATATACCCCGAAATGATGCCGCGTTTATACAGCTCCAACACATCCGCAAACGCCTCATGATCGGTGAAGATATCGGTAAAAAGCGGCTCATCCGCGACTGTGGGATCGTAGCCGTTCTCCAATTCGGTATTGTCATCATATCCATCGTCATCCGTGTCTTTGTCGCTCAGATCTGTCCCGATCGTCCACTCGCTCAAATCGTCGAGCAAATCCCCATCCGTGTCGATGAGTTCGGAGACCGCATGAGCAACGGGGGAGAACAAACGAGAAAGCTTATGGAGAAAGTTTCTCGAGGAGTTGGGGGTGGTTGCTGAACCAACTCCCGGAGCGACGCCCGGCTTGGTCTCGACGGTACGGAGAGCGGGCGTCGCGAGGGCGTAGGCGGGCACTCGCCGCTGGAGTGAGTGAACCGCCGGTGGTGAAGCAACCGCCACCAACTCCTCAATCATCTCCAATAAGCTCGCCTCCGTTCCATACACCACCTCGGCCAGTACGCTATTTCCCAAATTGATCGAAAAGTGCATGTGCGGATTCTCAACGTTCGCCAACGCCCCCATGGGCTCCAGTTTCAATACATAGCCAGGCTTGATGAACACTCGTCCATCCGCCTTCACCAGCGCCACTTCTAAGGTGCCGCCCCAGAGCGCCACATCCCCGCTTGCCGTCTCACTCACGGTCCAATCGTCGTCCGTATTTGCATCGATCACATGCACATCGTTCACCGTTCCCGTGATCGTCGCCAAGGAGTCATCGATCGTGATCTGCTCCTCATCCGGGACTAAAAAGAATGACCCGACAACCGCATCGGTCGCGATCTCAATGAACACATATCGCGTCGGCAGTTCATTCGTGGCTGCCCAAATTTCCAATCGATAATTTTCTTCATCCACCAACTCCACTTCACCATTACTTGCATGAATCACCGCCACCAAGTTGCCCTCCTCATCCAACACCAAAATATCTTCCAATGTCTCGGTGCTGTAGATCGTTTCATCCGTGATGTACTCCTTGTAATAGGTTGAAAGTTTCAAATGGCGATGTTTACTCGTCAACGTCAGCGTGTTCGAGTAAACGCCATTCAAATTCGCGCTGGTCCCCAAGGCACGCACCGTGAAGGTGCCTCCTTCTTGGGTGGTGGAAACCTTTAAATCCACATCACCCCCAAACAATTGGGCCCCATTCACACTCAGAATCTGTACGTAATCATCGCCTCCCGTAATTTCCAATTCAACCGTCGAATAGCTGTCGTAAATGTTGTGCGATCCACTCGCATCTAGCGCGGTAACCGTCAAATCCGCCGTGTCTGTGCCATTGGCCGATAAAACGCGATCTTCATCCCATGACAATGAAAGATACAGCGTGTCTTCCGCACCATCCGGGATATTATCCCCATCCGAATCTTGATCGTTGGGATCAGGATCTTGATCATCCGGGATGCCATCGTAATCCGAATCGATCGCGTCGGGATCAGGAGGGGTGGGATAACCCGGTCCACAAGACACCGAGAAGCCACTCTCCACCATGTCTTCCACATCCTCAACCACGGCGGCCGGTACCGATGCCATCGATTCTCCTAGCTCCTCGAGCCAATCCACGATGTCTTTGATCCAAATGAACGGAAACCACGAAATATGGTTGCTCTCCAAATCGTTCGGGTCAAACTCGTTGTATTCGGTGTCGTCTTGATTTTGGCCACCCCCAC
>CAZEDN010000024.1:0-8860 GCA_964510905.1 uncultured Candidatus Peribacteria bacterium | reverse complement strand
TGGGAATGGCCCCTTACTCAAAGCGAAATTGGGCCAAGAAAATCTACACAATCTTTAAAGAAATTTTGTGGTTTGATGAAAAAGAACCCTTGGCGTTCAAGTCCAAATACCGAATGACCTCCATCGAAAAACATCTGCGCCATCTGTTATACCAAAAGCGTTTCGACTGGATCGCCGGAGGCATTCAAACGTTCACCGAAGATTTGGTGTGCGAATGGGTACGCCGCGCGATCGATAAAACCGGCATCCACAATGTGGCGTTGGCCGGAGGCGTATTCATGAACGTAAAAGCCAACCAATACATCGCTGAAATGCCGGAGGTCGACAATGTGTACGTTTTTCCAAGCGGAGGGGATGAATCCGGCGCCATTGGCGCAGCCGTGGATGGACACTTGAGAATGGCTAAAACGCCGCTCAAACCGTTGAGGCATCTCTATCTAGGGACCGATGTGGATGAAAACCTTGATGAATTGGTCAAAGAAGCCGGAATCCAGGAACGTTACGAAGTGGAACACTGCGAAGACATCGAGGCGCGCGTCGCACAACTGCTCGCAGACGGCCACGTCGTCTCGCGATTTGCTGGGAAAATGGAATGGGGGGCACGAGCCCTGGGCAATCGCTCGATCCTCGCGAATCCCAGCAACTACAATATCATCCGCATCATCAACGAAAAGATCAAAAATCGCGACTTTTGGATGCCGTTTGCCGCCAGTGTGCTCCAAGAACGAGCAGAGGACTACATCATCAATCCAGACAAAACCGAGGCGCCCTACATGGCCATCACGTTCGATACGACACCCCTCGCCAAAAAAGAAATGCCGGCCGCCATCCACCCGTATGACTTCACCGTTCGCCCTCAAATCGTGACGCAAGAGGCCAACCCTGGCTACCACAAATTGATTCAGGAATTCGAAAAAATCACCGGCATCGGTGCCATCCTCAACACCTCCTTCAATCTTCACGGCGAACCCAACGTTCAATATCTCAAAGACGCAATCCACACCTTAGACGAATCGGGATTGAACATCCTCGCGGCCGAAAACTACTTGCTCACGAAGCGTTGAACGAACGCCCACTCACGACGTCCCACCACGCCAACGAGCCATGAAGCCCCCCCATAAAACAGCACCGCCACCACAATGATGGCCGCAAGGGGAAGACTTTGAAGAAGCCAAATGAGCAACCCCATCGTCACCGTCACCAGAATCGGCAAGAACACTTTTTTAGCAAACGGAGCCAAAGACACCACACGACTCACCAGACCAAACGCGATCGAAAACACGATCATTTCAGTCATGAGTGTGGTGATCGCTGCTCCCACAATGCCATGCCGCGGAATGAAATAGAGATTCGCCACCACATTAAAAATGAGCCCCGACCCGGTCGTTAACAGGTTTAATTTTTGACGACCACTGGCATTCAAAAACGTGGAAAGGCCCGAATTCATGTACGCAAACACCAGCACCCATCCCAAAATCTGGAACGCCGGAACGCCAGGAAGATACTCCTCCCCAAACGCCGCCGGAACGATGCGATGAGCGGTCAGCATGATCCCCATGGCCATGGGCAACCCAACGATAACCAAAAACCGCAATGCTTGATTGATCAACTCTGCCATTTTGGACTTGGACCGTTTGTAATAGTCGGACAGCGCCGGATAAATCGCCACCATCATCATCCCCGCGATGAAGTACAGCACCAAAATCGGCTGATACCCCGCGTTGTACCATCCCACCGCCGCATCACCTTTGATCTTTGAAATCATGACCGTATCAAAGTGCAAATAGAGCAACCCGAACAGGTTAAACAGCGCAAACGGAATCGATGTCACCAAGATCCGCTTCAACGACGAAAACTGAACTTTCGGCCATCCCATCGGCGGCAAAATACGTTTCGCCAACACCAGCATGACCACAAAACTGAGCCCATACACCGCAATCATCGCCTCAAACACACCCGCCACCTCAATTCCACGATAGACCATCAATGCCAATACACCCAACAGCAGTACTTTTTCTAAAAATCGGGGCACCGAAATGAACTCCATCCGCTCAAACGCCTGAAAAAACGCTCGCATCAACGCATTGAGGTTGTCTAAAATGATCACCGCGGCGGCCAACGCCACCAAAAAGAATACCGACGTCTCATAATTCAAAATCCACAAGACCCCTGCCATCAACAGGAGCGCCAAAATCACCAGCGGCCCTTTGAGCATCACCGCGTGCCAAAAATAAAACGGAAAACGGGACTTGTTTTGTGCAATTTCCCGCGTGATGTACGCCATAATCCCCGCATCGATCACAAATGTGAAGATCGTCACAAAACCAATCGCAAATGAATACTGTCCAAAGCGCGCATCGCCCAACGCATTCACCAACAGGAGAAAAATCGCGAACACCACCAATTTGGACCCGAGTTCAGACCCATAGAGATAGAGCAAATTGCGGAAAATGGTGTGATTGCGATCCATAGAGGCGGAAAAATGACTCGTCGATTATAACACGCTTGCGTTCTCCTTCTAAACGGAGCAGAATAGGGCCGCTTTAACGACTCGATGTGAGCCAAAAACCCAACATCTATTTCTACACGGGCCGATTCACCCACACGTTTTATCAGGAAATCTACAAGCACAAACCGGAAGGATTTTCGTTCATCCCCTCCACGCCGGAACTCTTAGGAAAATCGGTCAAAAAAGACATCCGCAAAGCCAAAAAGAAACGTTTGGAAAAGTTCAAGCGACAACTCCAGCTCCATGCGAAAAATGCGCTCATTGGGTTGCGCTTGCCCAATCTCAAATACATCAAGATCCCAAAAGAAGCAGATCTCGTCCACAGCGCGCAGGCCATGTTGCTCAACCATCGGCCGTGGGTGGTCGATTTTGAAGATGTGTCCGTTTTTGGATGGTACAGTCGTAAAATTTTTGAGTGCAAACGGTCGCGGCGTATGCTTGAAAAACGATTTGAGGCCGATCATTGTCGATTGTTGTTGCCATGGACCGAAGCGGCCAAGAAAAGCCTCCTCAACGGGTTGAATTGCGAAAAATTCAAGGACAAAATCCAAGTGGCCTATCCGGTAAAGGAGCCCCAACACCCCTTCCGTGAAAAAAAGAAAAAGGACGGAGAAACCATTCAGCTGCTCTTCATCGGCACCGCTTTTTACGCCAAGGGGGGGTACGAAACGTTGCTCGCCTTCGAAAAGATCGCCAAAGACCACAACGTGCACCTCACCATGCTCTCGTTCTTCCCCGAGGACGTCAAAAAACGGTTTGGCGACCATCCCCAAATCGATCTCCTCACTGGAGTGTCGAACGAGCGCCTCGAGCAGGCATACAAGGATGCCGACATCTTTGTGTATCCTGTGCACACCGACACGTTTGGATTTGTGGTGTTGGAAGCGTTCACGTTTGGATTGCCGTGCATCTCCAATCGACAGTTTGCGATCCCCGAAATCGTTACGGAAGGAGAGACCGGACTGCTCAACGACCCCTTCATCTGTCGTTTTGACGACAAATACCTCCCGCAATACGCCTCCGGAGCCGGCTTCCTCAACCAAGAAACTCACCCCATGACCCCAGCCCTCAAAAATCCTCCCGCCGAATACGTTGACCACCTTGCCCGCGACATGGTCAAACTAATCGAAGACGAATCTCTACGCCAAGAAATGAGCCACAACGCGTACCAAACCGTGGCCTCGGGACGATTCTCCAGCGAGGCCCGAAAAAAGCGCATGGCAGAACTGTACACACAGGCGCTCATCCGGTAGAATTCGAACGCTATTCTTAACCTAGAAAAAAATGCGTGTTTTGGTAACCGGCGCCGCCGGCTATGTGGGATCCATGCTCATGAACTTTCTTCTCGATGCAGGACATGAAGTTTTGGCGTACGATTCCTTGGTATTTGGTGGTGAACCACTTCAACACTACTTCATCAATGAAAACTTTGAATTTCAACGGGGAGACATCCGTGACACCAAAAAACTCGGAAAACTGTTGGATGAATGGAAGCCTGAAGCGATCGTGCACCTCGCTGCCATCGTGGGCGCTCCAGAGTGCGACGATAACGTTGAACTGGCCGAAGAGGTCAATTACAACGCCACTTGTCGCTTGATCGACCTCGCAGCCGAAAAAGGCGTGGGACGGTTTATTTTCACGTCCACGTGCAGCAATTACGGAGTGGCCGACACCTCCAAATTGGCCACCGAAGAGGACGAAGTGAATCCAGTTTCCTCGTACGCCGACACCAAGGTGCGTGCCGAACAGTACGTGATTGGGAAAAAGGGAGAGGGAAACCTTTCGCCCGTGGTACTCCGGCTGGCCACCGCTTTTGGAATCTCGCCGCGGATGCGATTTGATCTGTTGGTGAACAATTTTGTGAGGGACGCGTGGGCCGATAAAAAATTGGTGATCTTCGCCGGTAACGCCTGGAGGCCCAATGTTCACGTTTCCGACATCTCACGCGCCATCGTCACCGTTTTGGAGAAGGACAACAGTGAACTCAGTGGAGAGATCATCAATGTGGGACGCAACGAATTCAATCTACGAAAAACCGACCTCGCCGACCTCATCAAAGAAGGCATGGGCGGTGAATTGGACGTGACCATCGCGAGTGAGACCAAAGATCCACGCAATTATCGAGTAGCGTTCGACAAAATGGAAAAACTTCTCGGCATCCAAGCGGAACGCACTCCTAAAAAAGGTGTGGAAGAAGTGTTGAACGCCGTACAAAACGACATTTTCGCCGATCTTCACGACCCACGCTACAAAAATCGTCACGTGAACATCAATATCCTCGGCGACACGTTCTAGAGCTATTTAATCGCATCGCATGACCAACTTTTGGGAAGACAAAACGGTTCTTGTCACCGGTGGACACGGCTTCATCGGGTCTCATGTCGTGGACATTTTAAAAGAGCAAAAAGGCGTGAAGGACGAACAACTCCGTGTGCCGTCTTCAAAAGAGCACGATCTCCGCAATTTTGAAGACTGTTTAGAAGTGACCAAGGATGTGGACGTGGTGCTTCATTTGGCCGCCAAAGTGGGGGGAGTGGGATACAGCAGCCAGTTTCCGGCCACTCAGTATTACGAAAATGTTTTGATGGATTTACAGATGGTGGAGGCGGCGAAGGAGAGCAAAGTGGGCAAATTTACATTGGTGAGCAGCTCGTGTGCGTATCCGCTCGACGCTCCCTACCCACTCAAGGAAGAGTACCTTTTCAATGGGCTCCCGCAAGAAACCAACCGTGCGTACGGCATCGCCAAACGCGTACAAGTGGTTCAAGCCGAAGCGTATCGCGACCAATACGACATGAACATCGTGGTGGTGGTACCCAACAATGCGTACGGACCACGCGACCATTTTTCGCCCGAGTATTCTCACGTGATCCCCTCACTCATCCGTAAATGTTTGGAAGCTGAACCAGATGGAGAGGTGGTGATTTGGGGCGACGGAACTCCCACAAGAGATTTTCTTTACGTGAAAGATTTTGCGCATGGCGTGATTTTAGGCGCCGAGAAATTGAAAGATAGCGAACCGGTCAACATCGGCTCCGGAACCGAAACCGCGATCAAAGATCTCGCCGACCTCATCGGTAAACACACTGGATTCAAAGGAGAATTCACGTACGACAGCTCCAAGCCGAACGGACAACAACGTCGATCGGTCGACATTTCTCTTGCTCGAGAAAAACTAGAATTTGAACCTCAATACACCCTGGAAGAAGGATTAAAAGAAACTATTGAATGGTACAAAAACAAAAAATACTAAACATACTCACAATGATTCCACAATTCGAACCACTATACGGCGACGAAGAAAAACAAGCCATGAAGGAATACTTAGATTCCGATGGATGGCTCACCGAATTCCGGAAAACACGTGAATTGGAAGATGAAATCAAGGCGCTCACAGGGAGTCAATACTGCTGGATGATCGCCAACGGGACCGTGTCGTTGGCCACCGCTTTGTACGCGCTTGGCATCACGAATCCCGAAGATGAAGTCATCGTACCCAACTTCACGATGGTGGCCAGCCCCAATTCTGTATTGCTCGCCGGGGCCAAACCGGTATTGGTCGACGTGGACGAAAAAACGCGCTGCATCACCCCTGAAACCATCGAACCGCACCTCACGGCACAAACCAAAGCGGTGATGCATGTCTCGCTCAATGGGCGGTGTGGTGACATGGACGCGCTCGTAGAATTCTGTGACGAAAAGAACCTCGTCCTTATCGAGGATGCGGCACAAGCATTCGGATCGTTCCACAACGGAAAACACATCGGAACCTTCGGGAAAACCGGCAGCTTTTCATTCAGCATGCCGAAAATCATTACCACTGGACAAGGAGGTGCGCTCATCAGCGACGATGAGACGTTCATGGACAAGGTGCGGCACATCCGCGACTTCGGACGCGAACGGGGCGGGATCGACGTGTACGAAACCATCGGCTTCAACTTCAAATACAGCGATCTCCAAGCGGTCATTGGGCTCGCACAGATCAAGAAAATGCCCAAACGCATACAGCGTCGTCGCGACATCTTCAAACGCTACCAAGACAATCTTAAAGATGTCACCGAGATCGAATGGCTCGAAACCGACCTCGAAAATACAACGCCTTGGTTTGTGGACGTTCTGGTTCCCGATCCAGCGGCGCTCCAAGCATTCCTCAAAGAAAAAGAGATCGGGGCACGCCCATTCTATCCCGCACTCCACACACAAGCGCCGTACAACGAGTGGAATCTTTCCGATGAAGACTACCCGGTCAGCCTCGACACCGCTGCACGCGGACTCTGGCTGCCGTCCTCCCTCAAACTCACCGACGAGCAAATCGACGAAATCTGTGAACACATTCGTTCCTTTTACGCCTAACCATGGTTCATTTTCTCATCTATCGCATCGGCCACGTACTCGCCAAATACCTGCGCGTCGGACGTAAAGCGACCAAAGGAAAACACACCCGATTCTGTCTCTTTTCCTCGGTGAGCAACGCCTCGGGCAACCAAAAATCCATCCAAATCGGAGAAAAAAACCTCATGTTCGGCCAACTCATCACCGAAAAGCAGGGAACGATCAAAACCGGGAAATACGTTGAAATCGAAGCCCGCAGCATCGTCCAAGCCATGAGCTCAGTGGAGATCGGGAATCATTGCAAAATCGCCGAGATGGTGTACATTCACGACAACAACAGCCATCCCATCGATCCTGACGAGCGACGTGAAGAGCTGATCGCCTCGATAAACGGCGCGAAATTAAAGCGCGAAAACGTGGCCAGCGCTCCCATTAAAATCGAAGACGATGTCTTCATTGGCCGCCGCGCCATGATCTACAAAGGGGTGACCATCGGACGTGGCTCAATCGTCGCAGCCGGTGCCGTAGTCACCAAGGACATCCCTCCGTATTCACTCGCCGCGGGAAACCCGGCCCAAGTCGTTAAAACCTACAAACCCTCTAAAAACGCTTAAAATGAACAAGAAAAACGGTCGAAAAGTGGCCCTCATTACCGGGATAACCGGCCAAGATGGTTCCTACCTCGCCGAACTGCTCCTTCACAAGGGATACCAAGTGAACGGCATCATGCGCCGGGCTAGCACATTCAACACCGATCGCATCGAACACATCTATCAAGATGAGCACGAGGTGGAGGATTACAACTTCCGTCTGCATTATGGAGACCTCACCGATTCCAGCAATTTGACCAAGCTGCTTGCGCAAATTCAGCCGGACGAGGTGTACAACCTCGGTGCGCAGAGCCACGTTCGTGTGAGTTTTGACATCCCCGACCACACCGCCAACGTCGACGCTATCGGAACGCTGCGACTGCTCGATGCCATCAAATCGCTCGATCTCCCCTGTAAATTCTACCAAGCGTCCTCCAGTGAGATGTTCGGCTCCACGCCGCCACCACAATCGGAGAGCACGATTTTGCATCCGCGCAGCCCGTATGCAGTCGCCAAAGTGTTCGCCCATCACATCACGATCAATTATCGTGAAAGTTACGACCTTTTTGCCTGTTCCGGAATCCTGTTCAACCATGAATCTCCTCGCCGCGGCGAAACCTTCCTCACGCGCAAGGTGACTCGCGCCATCGCGAACATCTTGGCCAAAAAGCAGGAAAAACTGTATTTGGGTAATATGGAAGCCAAACGAGACTGGGGATACGCACCGGAGTACATCGAGGCCATGTGGATGATGCTTCAACAGAATAAGCCGGACGATTATGTGATCGCTACTGGAGCAACCCATTCGGTCCAAGAGTTTGTTGAAAAAGCCTTTTCATTCGTAGGATTGGATTGGAAAGATTACGTCGAAACCGATCCGCGCTATTTCCGTCCCGCCGAAGTGGACGCCCTGCAGGGCGACGCCTCCAAAGCCGAAAAAGAACTGGGCTGGAAGCCACGCATCAACTTTGAGGACCTGACCAAAATCATGCTCATCGCAGATCTTGAATCGGTAGGATTGAACCCCGAAGATTACGGCCTTCCCAAAGAATACGACAAAGTGATTCCCGAATTCCTCAAACAGTCCGAAGAAAAAACCCACCTCAAAAACTTCGCACACTAAAAACCGGAATGATTTTGGTGCGCACGAGAACCCCCAACAAACCGATTACACAAGAAATCACCACCACCCACATGACTCCATCACTCGAAAGCGGGAGGCTAAAATAGGTGTGCAAAAAGTGAACACCCAATCCCATCGTCACCATCGAAAAGAATAAGGCAAAAGCGATACGTCCCCACACATCCAGCCGTTTTTCACTAAAAAAGCAGTACGACCAAATCAATCCGGGCAAAAAGAAGAAATAGAAAAACCCAAATCCAGCCCGCAAACTCGCCTGAGGGGACATCCAACCCATCAGGATCAGAC
>CAZEDN010000023.1:0-9141 GCA_964510905.1 uncultured Candidatus Peribacteria bacterium | reverse complement strand
CGGACAGGCTCTCATCCCCACCCTCACGGGCGGGGAGTTCCCGCTGGATTAAATACAGGCGTGGATATTACAGAAGAACGCCCCTGAAGTAAACCCCAAGACGGCCCTCTAAAGGAAGTATTCAGCCCAATAATTCAAGAACCCATCCAAAACCTCATCGTTATACGCCTCCTCCCCCATCATATCCAGCACCACCAGCCGGAAGATCTCTTCCGTCACCTCCGCTCGGGTCCGACCCGCATCGACGTCAAAATCACCACTCTCCTCTTCGAGAAGACCCATATCGTACGCGGTCACCAAGTAGGGTGCATACCACGCGCTGCTGTAAACGCCATCGTACGGCAAATCGGCCACACTCGCGTTCTCCGGAACATCCACTCCATACGACTCGATGATCATCTTCAGTGCTTCCACCTTACTCACCGTATTTTCCGGATGGAAATACCCATCCACATAACCCTGCACCCAACCTTCCTCATACGCATAACACACGTAAGGCGCATACCACTCGTCCGTCACGTCCGGGAAACAATCCCGATACGTCTCCGCATCCGGTGCCTGCCCCAACCAGCCATACACCATCACTTTCATCAATTCCGCACGATTGATGGACTCATTCGGCAAAAAACTTCCATCATCATATCCCTCCAACACGCCCAAATAGGTCAAAAATCGAATCGCTTCATAATTCCTATGACTCGGGAACACATCCGTAAACGTGATCGTCTCCAACGTCACCGTGACCTCATTGCTATAGGTTTCACTCTCATCCCCGTCTTCATCGTACGCCACCACCACAAAGTAGAAGGTGTCCGTCCACAAATCACTAATGGTCGCATGCGTGATGTGCGCTCCCTCAACGTATTCATAAAAATCATACCATCCGCTCTCCGTTCCGTAATAAACCGTATATCCAGCCACATCCTCTCCCAAAACGCGCGTCCAGCTCAATGTGACCGAATCGACCGTCGAAGAGGTTAAATCCACTTCCGACACCGTCAAATCATCGAATTCCGGTGCATCGCCCACTTCTCCCGTAATGTTTTCTCCGGCCATATCCCCCTCTTTCCCTCCATCAACCTCCGCATCCACTACCGCCTCTTCAGACATCTCAATCGCCGCATCGTCCCCCTCCGCTAAGAAATCTCCCACCTCAACCGAATACAGACACTCATAACTCACCTCAAACGCCTCCTCCTCATCTTCAATACCCCGAGGATCACTCGAAAGTGGGGTCAGAATGAGGGTCATCACTGTGTCATCCTCATAAATCGGAATCGTGATCGTCGCCTCTTCATGCCCTGCTTCGATGATCGTGGTCACCGCCTCACTCACATAATACGTATCATCCGACTCAGGCATCAAAGTCACACCCAAATCGATGTCAGCCAATTTCGCAAGGGTCACCTTAAAATCGTCCCCCCACATGTCAGAACTGATCTCAAATTGCACATAATTCGTCCCAAACAAAGCCGGCCAATCCGCTTGATCCACCGACTCATGAGACAACGGATATTCATACGCCGCGTGCTGCGCATGAATCGCCACCCACGGATAATCTTCACCCTCATCGTAATAACTCCACACATAGTTCCACAGCGCAAACTCCTGATACACATCCCGTAAATCTTCGCCTTCATCATCAATCACTGCTTCATACGCATCATAAAAATCCCACACATCCGGTTCACTCGAAAAATACTCATCCGTGATGTCTTCGATCAACCCATCGTCCCCAAAATACTCGGTCACAAAAATCGGCCAAATTGCCAGCCCATACTCAAACAAACTTCCTTCCGGAATGATCCCGGTGAACACCGAATAGTCCGGATCGTCAAAATAGTACTGCAAATAGCCCAAATAATCGTTCACCTCATCATAAACATACTCCTCCGCCCACACCGCAATCGATTCCGCAAAATTGATGTCTTGGTCATACCCCACAAAATAACCCTGATAACCAAACTGAATCACATGCATGAACTCATGCGCCACCGTCACCTTCATCAAATCCTGTGACAACGTCGGATCCACCGCCATGTAGATATCTCCGTTTGGAAAAACGGATGTCACGCCCAAGGACCCGGGGGTGAGGTACATGTTCCGATCATCCAAGATAACGTAAACTGTGTCCTGATCGTCCAACGGCGATGGCATCCCCAAGTCACCAATCTGCTCATCCCAACTGGTTTCCGCGTACTGGGCAACCTGTTCCACACGATCGGGGACCCCGGTTCCATCCTTGTCCGGCCCACTCAATATGAGCGGACTGAACTCGATGGTAAAGTGGTCGGTATCAACCGCATGAATCTTGTGCGAGCCATCATAAAGCGGTGACGTAAAATCATCAAAAAAGTCAGCGGCCTGGGTCACCCCAGAAGCCGCCAACAGTGCGAATAACGATGTGATTAGAAGTGTTTTATAGGGAGAAAACTTCATAGGAGAGCATGACGATCTTAAACATTTCTGCGCGATTCACAGTAAATTTACCTTTAAATGTTCCATCTGGATAGCCCGAAATGATTTTAAGGCGGAAAGCAGTCTCAATCATAGAAAGAGTTTCTGAATCCAAATCGCTCGATTCCAAGTCGTCAAGACTGTAGCTACTGGCATCATCAAAGTCAGCTCCTAAGATCTCAAATACCAATTGAACCACTTCCCAACGAGCCGCAGGACTGGTCCCATTCTCCAAATCTTCATTGATAACCTCCTCAAGCAAAGTCAATTCCATGCCAGAATTTTCAATACATTGGACATAACCACGAGCCCAATGATCTTCCATCCAGTCGGTCGCGCTTGTATGCGTCACCGTAGCAGGATCACAAGCGGTTTCGCCAAGTCCAACTTCGAGCTGATAAGCCAACTCAGACATCACTTTAATGAGCTGGAATCGCGTGATCGACTCACCAGGCTTCATAACTCCAAGAGCATTCCCTTTGTGATCTTTAAATCCGCCAAAGAATCCCTTACCAATCGCATCATCCATAAATTTGCCATACCACGCGTCGTAATCCACATCAGTCATCAATCCCGAAGATGCTGCGAGAGTATCCAGTTTGGTACCAAGATCGTCCCCAGCCGAATCATAAGCCGCAGTAACCAATGAATCGAGATTATCAACATTGATCGTTCCACGATCATAACGCTTCCAAAGAAGGAAAAACTTCGACAATAAATCATTGATTTCACTCTGAAGATAACCCAGATCAGCATCTCCATCTACGCCAGGCGTCACTTCTAGCAATTCTTCCAACATGGCATTCAATGCCGCCTCCGTTTCTTCATCTAAAGCACCCGTATCATTCAAGGACTCAATCACTGCCGCCAAACGTTCAACACCATTCATCCAAGAATGCATCGCATTAAAAACTGCATCCGCATTATTGATCAAATGACTCTTATAACGGAACATATTTTTGATTGAGATTTGATTTCCAGTCCCGTCATCCAACTCAAACACACCCAACTCCTCATCTTGAGTAAATGTATTATCAAACACAACATCACCTGTTTCATCATCAGTCACCGTGATCATCACATAGCGATCTCCCACGTCCGAATCGGTCAAAGCAAGCAAGGACAAATAACCATCTTGATGACCAAAAATTCCAGCCTCCAATGTAAGTTGGTCTTTATCAGCATTGCGAGTGAGTTCATCATATCCACTAAAATCACCCTTGTGATTCTCTAAAAGAACAGGTAAATACCCACGAACGATAGATCCTTCACTCGTATACATATTCACTGAGTAAAAATGGTCCTCATCCCCAGACGAACCTTCTCCATCCAAGTTACCAACACGCACTTGTAGAAGCGCAGTGTCTTCAAAACGGTTCATCCATTGTTCATGAGTTTCCAATTGGAAAATAACTTTATAACCATTTCCATAATCGTATTCATAAGTTCCATCAATTTCATTCAGAAAAACCTCTAAACTAGTATTTTCAAACGCAGAATTGAACTCAACAAACGGATCATCATCAAGATTACCTTTGAGCTTAAACACAATGCCATCCTTACCGCCATAAATATCCGAAACAAAAGGCGTCATCGTTGGGTTGAGATTATCCAAATCAATCCAATCCTGCTCCGGCTCAAAACCAACCTTATACCAAGGTTTCCCAACAAGAGATCCTTCAAAGTTCACTTCTCCATCCCACTCAGTCACTTCAGGTGAGTCATCTTCAAAATATCCCCAATAAACACCCAAATACATCACATCAGGATAATCGGTATCGGTCCATAATTCTTCAAACTGAGCAAAAACCTCTGCGGTAAACTCATCATCAGCAATCGTTTCGGTCTCATCTTCAGTGACAACCTCTTCAATAACATACTCCTCAACAAACTCACCAATAGAAGCGGTCACCTCGTCTTCTGGAATAGTAACTGATGTTTCGTATGTAACCGTTTGATCCCTGTCCGTCAAAGTAACAACAAGATCATAAGTCTCTCCATCCTCCACTCCAAAGCTCGTGAATCCCCACGAATACAACGTCACACAAACTTCTGCTCCAAGCCCAGAAGGATAACTCAATTCATTGGTGTATCCATTGACTGTAAACGTAACAACAATATCATCAGCCCAAGTGTCACCATCATTGCAAAACTCTCCATAAAAATGAGTGTCGTCGTCCGACTCCACTCCAGCAGAAGCGATACGAAGATCAATTCCTGATAAAGTCTCTTCAGAATCAACTTTTAAATCCAACTCCATACAATTATTCGTCTCAACCAACTCATCAACATCCCAACCAGCATCCACACAAGCCTTTATATCATGATATCCCGGAGCCAATGTCTGAGGCTGAATGATCGAAGAGTGTCCAGCTTCAAGAAAACTAACATCATCAAGCGTTGACCAACTGTATGTCCATAACGGAACACTAAGATCATCAATATAAATATATGTTGATCCCTCAGCATCTGACTCAACATCTTCATTACCTTCATTCCCAGCCTGAATCGTCAAAATATTGCCATCAAGGTAGATGTCCTGAAGGACCAAGTCGGGATAAATTTCTTCCTCGTCCTCAATTTCCACAGTTCCAGTATCAACCAATACCGTTGTATCCATATCAGTAGTTCCATCCTCTGTGGTATCAACATCAGCTGAACCGGTATCCAATGTTGCAGAACCGGTCGTATCAATATCACCATCAACGGTTAAACCAGTCTCAGCAGTAACTCCGGTCGAAACATCCACACCACCGGTCACATCATTATCACCAGTAGTAACATCTGGGCTGTCCACATCATCCGTGACCACCATTTCGAGACAATTGTTATCCTCGTTCGCTTCCATCACCACATCGGTGGTGTCGATACACACTTGAGCGGTATGAGTTCCCGTTAGAACCTCAGGATAAAAACTGTATTCATCACCGGAAAGTAGGAAGCTGCGCTCAATTTCGGTATGAGCCTCCCATTCATAGGTACGAATAAGAACACCATCCACGTAAACTTCGGTAAAACCGGCAGAAGCCAAATCCGCATCGGAGAGGCCTTGATTCGCAGCCGTAAAGCCAAGAACCATGTTATCGATCCAAACATTCGTAACAACAAGATCTGGATCTTGCGTCGACCCTACGGTCGCAAAAGCGGTCGCTGGGACCATCGTAACGAGCAAAGCCGCCACAGCTAGAGAACTGACTAACTTTTTGAAAGCATTCATGATGATTGGGTTAAATTTTAAAAACCTTTCGAACGAAAGGCTATCACAAATTGCAACAAGGAAGAACGAGACCTTGTTTAAAACATTACAAAGTTGGATAATGAAGGTCCTAAAGTGACTTTACAAATACCAGAAATGTACGCAGAAATTTTATTACCCGTAAAGGTTGGGACAACCAGAGAAAGTTTAACGTATCAGGTTCCCACCTCAATGAAAAGGGAGCTCTCTGTGGGAAAAGCGGTCAAAGTTTCTTTGCGCAATAAGCAACACACCGGGATAATCACCGAAATGCACGAACGAGACATCGCTTTTGTTGCTAAGGATATTTTGGCAGTGAAAGAAACAGTCCTAGAACCATGGCAAATCGACCTCGCGCAATGGATCGCTGAGCACTACTTCGCTCCGCTTCATAAGGTGTTGAAGATGATGTTGCCGCAAAAATTGTGGAAGGCCGAATCCAAGGTCCCCTACACTCAAACCTTCGAGCGAACTAAGGAGCCAATTCCGGCTAAGCTTGGCGAAAAACAAAGTGAACTGATCAAAATTTTTGAACAAAGAAAACGGGTGGCTCGTAAGGACGTTTCTGAATTTTCTTTAGCCACATTGAGGAGCCTCGAAAAACGAGGACTTATTCACGAAGTAACAGGAGAAATCAAAGGAGTGAAAATCTCAAAAGCATCCCCTGACAGCACCAAAACCCTCACCCCCGAACAGCAAAAAATCTTCGACAAAATTTGCACATCCAATAAGAACGCCCTCATCCACGGCATCACCGGATCCGGAAAAACCGAAATCTACCTACAACTCACTCAAAAGATGGTGACCGAAGGCAAGCAGGTGATCTTGATGGTGCCGGAAATCACACTCACACCTCAATTGATCGAATACTTTTCGAATGCATTTGCCGATCAAATGGCAATTCTCCACAGTCGATTATCATTGGGTGAACGAGAACGGGAATGGTGGCGCATCCAAACCGGAGCCGCTCGCGTGGTGATCGGGTCACGATCCGCTGTCTTTGCTCCCGCAAAAGACCTCGGCCTCATCATCATCGACGAAGAACACGAATGGAGCTACAAACAGGACCAATCACCGTTCTACCATGCCCGCGACGTGGCATTCAAAATCAGTGAATTAACAGAAACAAAAGTGGTCCTGGGCAGTGCCACTCCTAGCATCGAAACCATGTACACCGCCAAAAAGGGAGATCTGGACCATTTCACACTCAAAAGTCGCATCCTCAAAGGCAGCGCACTCCCCGAGGTACACATCGCCGATATGCGTGAGGAACTGCACAAACAAAACTTCAGCATATTCAGTGACCGATTGGCCGAAAAACTGTACCAAACCTTCGAGGCAGGCGAACAAGCCATTCTCTTCTTAAATCGACGTGGAAACGCCTCCTCAATCTTATGTCGCGACTGTGGATATGTGTGCCAATGCACTCAATGCGACGTAAGCCTCACCCATCATAGATTCAAGAACGGCTACGAACGATTGGTCTGCCACCATTGCGGCGCCACCGATTCAATGCCCGATAAATGCCCCAATTGTCAGGGACACGCCATCAAATTTGTAGGAATCGGAACCCAACGCGTCGAAGATGAACTCCAAAAGCGATTCCCCACCATGCGCATTCTCCGCGCGGACAAAGACACCACCGGCAAAAAGGATAGCTTTAAACAGATGTACCACGCCCTCAAAAACCACGACATCGACGTATTGATCGGCACCCAAATGGTCAGCAAGGGGCTCGACCTGCCCAACGTCACGCTGGTCGGTGTGATTTTAGCCGACGTGGGACTGCACATACCAGACTTTAGATCCGGGGAACGCGGATTTCAACTCATGACTCAAGTGGCCGGTCGCGCAGGCCGCGCTGAAAAACCAGGATCCGTGATCATACAAACATACAATCCCGAACACGAAAGCATTCAATGCGCCTCTCATCATGACTACGATCAATTCTACGATCTCGAAATCACCGCCCGAAACGCACAAAAATATTCCCCATTTAATCGCATCATTAAGCTAACTTTCAAAAATCCTGATCACAAAAAGTGTTCAACGGAAACTGAGGCCATTTACACCGCCCTTCAAAAATTAACCGACGCGGCCCATGAACTAGACTATGCCCCCGCCCTCATCCCCCGCAAACACAACAAATACCGCTGGCACATCTTCATTCAAGGCCCCACCCCCGAAAAAATCCTCAAAAAAATCCTCGAAACACGCACGCTTAAAAAAGGCTGGTCGATCGATGTGGATCCAATTGTCATGAGCTAGTAGCGACAGGAAGCGATAGCGATCCGGTCGCCTTTTCTTGGCAAATCAAAGTCGCGAAGCGAGGTAAAACGAGCGCATGCACAAAACCTAGTCTGCAAACGAAATCCCTGCTATCTTTTCAGCATGTATAACCCTCCAAAGCAATGAAACGTGTTCTTTCCGGAATTCAACCCAGCGGACAACCGCACCTCGGCAACTATCTGGGGGCAATGAAACGCCACGTCGCCCATCAAGAAGAATTTGAGTCATTCATTTTTTTGGCAAACTACCATGCACTCACCACAATCCGAGATGGCGCCTTATTGAACAAACTCACTCTAGAATTAGCAATGGATTACCTCGCAATCGGCTTGGATCCCGAAAAAACAGTATTATTCCGCCAAAGCGACGTCCCAGAGCACGCAGAATTGGCCTGGATTTTGGGATGCATCACACCAATGGGGCTACTAGAACGATGCCACGCCTGGAAAGACGCACAAAATAAAGGCAAGAAAGACAGCTCAGCTGGACTGTTCACCTATCCAGTCCTGATGGCAGCCGACATCTTAATATACAAACCAGACCTCGTCCCAGTTGGAAAAGATCAAAAACAACACGTGGAAGTAGCCCGCGATATCGCCGAAAAGTTCGATCACTTATTTGGTGAAACATTCCCACCTCCCGAGCCAAATATCAATGAAGAGGTCCAAACAGTCATCGGCACCGACGGCGAAAAGATGAGCAAAAGTTATGGCAACACCATCGCCCTCTTTGGAGACGACGCACAACTTAAAAAAGAGGTCATGGGCATCGTCACCGACTCCACACCAGTAGAAGACCCCAAAGATCCCGACAAATGCAACGTTTTCCGCTTGTACAGCTACTTCGCCGATGAGAAAGAAATCGCAAACCTTCGCGACAAATACAAGGCCGGCGGATTCGGCTATGGAGACGCAAAGAAATTACTCCTTGAAAAACTACACGACACACTAGGCCCCGCCCGACAAAAAAGAGTTGAGCTCGAAAAGGATTTGGACTATGTTGAGGAAGTGTTAAAAACAGGAGCCAAAAAAGCACACAAGGTAGCACGCAAAACACTAGACGAAGTACGCGAGAAAGTTGGCCTCACCCCCCCATCCTAACCCATATGCCCACAAAATACATATTCGTTACAGGAGGTGTCTGTTCCTCTCTAGGAAAAG
>CAZEDN010000022.1:0-9161 GCA_964510905.1 uncultured Candidatus Peribacteria bacterium | reverse complement strand
AGACCCAGCAAATGGGTGAATCCCCAGAAAGACAATTTGTCATTCGTTGGACCGTATCGATCGAAGAAACCGATGACCATCTCATCGCGGAAGCTCAACTCAATGAAAGAGATGACTCCATCCGATTCGTATATCAAGAAATCCCTCGATCATTCAACAAAGAAACGATTCTCTTGGGAATGAAACCACGAACCGCAATGCCCGAAGAAATGGCATACGATCCGGTTGAACTCGATCTCGCTAAAATCGCTCAAGGGCTTCCCCCGGTACTCATGCGCCCAGCGTGCAAATTTGAGGACATGCAGTATCAGCTCCCCCATCTAGAGAATAATTTGATCCAAAGAGACAACAGCTACCGCGTCGTCATCACTCCAGAGGCCGAAGGATTCATTGCTGCTCCCTTCACCACTCATCCGGTCACCGTGAAGAAACCCCCTCCTGAACCCGAGCCCATTCCTGAGCCCCTCCCTGAACCTGAGCCCATTATCGAAATCATTCAAGATACACCCGAAGTGTCGGTGACCATTGAAATCGACCCAGACCCACCACTCAGTGGGGGCGGCAGATCCCCAGGCGAAAACATCACAAAAAAAACACCCGAAGAAAAAAATCCCCATGAAGACATGCCCGAAATTCCAACGGACACCAAGCTTCCAATCGATCCCGCCCCGCCACCAGAACCACCTGTCGAACCACCTCCTCCACCGCCCTCCTCGGGAGGATGGGTACCCATTATCGTTCCAGACCCTAAACCCACCCCAGCACCAGCTCCTCCAAGACCTCCCGAACCACCCATCATTGAGCCAGTAATCTCTGAAGAGCCTCTCCCCGAACCCGAAACCCTCACGTGGCAATCCATCGCAGAAATTCTTTTTCATCTCGAGAATGAAAATGAAAGTGAAGAACTGCCTGGCCGCGAGCAAAGCATCCATCTACTTGGCGAACTCCCGGAAATCAAAGCCCCCTCCGAACTCTCCGAAGAATTCATCCTGATTCGATTTCACGCCATGGGAGACAAATACCGCGACCACATCATCCCCTTTGATCACCTTTGGATCACCATCGACGGTCAAACAAAACGAGGCACCATCTTCCAAGAAAACAAGTACTTCCAAATCCCAAAAAACAAGCTTGATCAAGTGGTCGTACACCTCGACATCCCTTCCGACGTCCCCTCAGGAATCTACGACATTGAGGCCGAATACACACTCAAACCCAGTAAATAATGCGCTCTAAATTCCTTTTCCTCATCACCGCGCTCCTCACCATTTTGATCCCGTTCTATGGATTCCTAGAAACGGCCCAATGTTCGCTGTGTCTCGGAGGAGGAGGTCTCTCCATCACCTCCGCCCCAGCCGCTCAAACGTTCGGGAACGTTGAAGTCAGCACTCAAGACGAGGACATCCACTTCATTTTTGACGAATCGATTGAATTTGAAGACATGCGTGGCATCAAAATCAACAAAAAGAATCGCTTCACGCTCTACGTCACCGCCACCGATCTCACAGACCAAAACAATGGCCACACCATCGGCATCAACAATTTACGCCTGGCCACCGACGAAAACGACACCATCGAAGTGATCGACTGCAATCCCATCACACGGCTAAACATTCACCAGTTGGACCCCACCCCCTTTTACGACCAAAACAACGACGGAATATCCAACAACAAAATCCTCATCACTGGACGACGCATCCACCCGCTGGTCTACCTTTTTGGAAACTTCGGAAATTACGCGACCCTAGGCCGCTATTCCTTTGATCCCGAAATCGAATTGACGATCCCGGCCTACACTCCCACGGGAAACTATCAAACCACGCTCACCTTCACGATTATTTAGGTTCGTGGTGATGCCGTAACAGAATCACAAAGATCAAGCCCAACAGCAAAACACCCCCAAAAATATATGGCCAATAGGCCATCTTTGAGACAATGCCATCACCGGCCACCACTTCAAGGTGAATCCGAAGTCCATTCCGCACCGCCACCGATAACCCTGAACCGACCCCCTCAACATCCGGAGTCACCTGCATGGCCGACACACCGCCCCAATACTCTCCCAGCTCCACATCCCTCGGAATATTCAACGTCACTGTCGACTGCAAAGACTCCCCAGCCTCCAATGTCACCTGCACATCATCCAGCTTCCCCCACGCTCCAATCTCATACTGCGCTGCGGTCTCAGCAGTCAGAGCAAAAAACCCATCCTCCTCTTGTGTCGCCTCAGCATCCAAAACCGCCAACTCATACACTTGTTGATCCTCTTCTCCATTCACCAGCACAAACTCAACCGACACCTTTTCCCCAGGGGAACCAGCCATCATGAGCCAACTCGAATCCACATCAACAGGAGCCAAATAAAATCGCGCAAAGGCCATCGGGACCATCACCGAGCAAAGCAAACCAAAAAACAACACCGTAGCAAAGGATCGAAGGAGGGTTTTCATGGAAGAAAGGTTATTCATGAACGATCACGCCAATGGAGCAAAAACAATACCCCAACAGCCATCCCCGTAATGATAACAGAAAAGTAAAAAGGAAGCATCAAAGAACCAAAAGGAGTTTTCCCCGTCTGTGTGCCAATAATGGACACATTTTGAGGCTCATCACTCACCACCAAAATCACACGTAAACCGGTTTGAATGACCGTCTTAATAGGACCACTTTGCCCGTCTGGGCTGTAATCGGTAAAAATGGCACCCCAGTACTCCCCCTCCTGCACATCATCCGGGAGCATCAAATCAAAAGGAACTTCCGTAAAAGTTTTACGATCCAAGGTAATCGAAGAATGGCGCACCGTCACCCAATGCCCAATCTCCTCCTGCGCATCATCATACTCTGAAGTCAGTTCAAACTGCTCCAGCGTTGCGGTATCGCGTGCATCCAGCGCCCCTAGTGTCAATTCCACCGGAAAGGAGTATCCATTCCAGACCAAAAAAGAGTCCTGCAACGAATCACCCGGCTCCATTTGATAATGCAACCAAGACGGATACACCTCATTCACATTCACAGGCATCACCGAAATCCCCTTGGGAAGACGATGATGATACATCCCATTGATCACCCCAAAAAGAACACCCCATGCCACCACAAAAAGGACCATCAATGCGATGCCCCATCGAAAGAAAACACCTTTACTGTTGAGAGTTTTGGAGATCTGGGAAAAGCGGCTTTTTCTCTGGTTGCACGACCGGTTGTTCTTCATGAGGCGCTTTTTTATGAACCGAGGGAGCCATTATAGTCTGGCCCTTCGCAACGATAAAGGGAAACTTTAAATGATTGATTTTGGCAAGAGGCTTCCACGGCACACTCAAACGCGTCGCTATCGTCGTGATGCTCTCGTCCGCTTGAGACACGTACGGCTGACACGCCTGCATCACAAGTCTCATTTTTCGCCCACGATAAGACAAATACGCAAACATCACCGCAAATGAGAAAACCGCTAACAGAAGCGCATTGTAAGGGATAACCCAAAACGAGATTTCTCGCTCAACCACACCCGACATGGTCTCAATTGTTTCATCCGCAAGCGCGCCAAATGAGTTCGCACGAGCATAATCGACCGTCGTCACCGCAGTGACCGGTCCAAACGGAAAAGATTCTTTCCAGGTCACCAAAGGTTCAGTTGACTTTCCAGAATAAACAACGCCTAGATCCAATGGGATCTCCTTTTCTTCAAAGAGTGGACTGCGCAAAGTCATCGTCCCTTGCGACGTCACCGCCACATTTCCCTCATTCATAAACGTGTAAGAAAACGTGTGCTGTCCCTCATCATTCATGGCATGAGCGTAATCGGTCCAATCAAAATCAAACACCACGTCCCCACTCACTGTCACATAAACACGGACCCCCACGTTCACCACCGTAGCAAATCCTGCTCCCCCAGAAATCGCTTCAATAGTATTTTCATAAGGCACCATGACCAATCCTCCCGCATAATCACCTGGAGGCACATCATCCGGAACTTCAATCTCAAACGAATACAAGGCCGTTTCACGCGAATCCAACGTCATCATATCGTCCTCCACAGTGATCCAATCCCCCACCCCCACTTGATCAGAATCGGTACTTTTGAGTGCAAACAAGCCACTCGCCGTCGCTTCTGCATCGACAGGAAGGATTTGGACACTTTGCTCATGGTCGCTATTGTTGGTGATCATCATCGTCCCCGAAGTGATCTCTCCCGGATCCAACTCATAAATGAACCAACTCGAATCCGTATCCGCTGGCATGATGAACATTTTTTCTTGAGCCAAAACGCTCGGGACAAAAAGGCCCACCAAAAGAGTTCCCATCAAACCAACAAGCAATAAAAAACGACCCATAAGAAACGATTAGTAAAAAGAAAATTCACTCAAAGAATCTTCGAACATATCCGAAGGAACATCCATCGTAACAATTTCGCCATCACGGTTCATAAGAAGCGTATAGGCGTCATTCGAAACCGCCTGAATCGTCAAATCCTGAGCCGAAAAAACGTCCTGCGCTTCAACGGTTCCATCCGGTAAATGGAGTAAACTAGCCTCCAAGCTCAAATCACGAGAGTATTGGAAAGCCTGCCAACCCAGCATGAGTGCAAACACCGAGAAGGCGGTGAGAATAGAAATGAGAATGCGTTTAAACATAAGCGATAGAAGGAAGAAATGACAATATGCCCTCAGAAATCAACGACGCTCAAAGAAATCTTATAAAACCTTCCTTTATTTAATTGATCGTAAAGGTAAGAACGGACTGGTAACTTCCTGAAGCGGTATAAGCAGGAACCAAAAGGTCTACTTGGGGAGTAACGCTACAGTGAGTGATACTTGCTTGACCACTCGCACTGACCAATGGGAGAGAATCTGAAGTCCCATCGTCATCCGCATCGGCGAAGCTGGTCAAGGTATCGGTCGTTGTGAAACCAGTCACACAATCGGTAGCTCCACCCGAAGCGTCGTCCAAAGAGTCAGCAGCGAGTGAGAGATTGGTGAGATCGATGGCAAGTTCACCATCGGCAAAGTCGGTAGACGTGACCGTGAGGCTATAAGAGACACCTGTGTCTCGCGTATCCTCAAATTCAATCCCTCCATCGAAGACATAAACCTCTCCAGCAACGACGCTGAGAAGTTGATCTTCCGTACTCACCGACACCGAACCAAAAGTTTCGGTAGCGGGAGAAGAGTTGATTGACAAACCGCCGGCAATCACCCCCACTTCACCAGTGGTGGTGGACGCGTAAGCGATTCCCATGAGCGCGAGATTGGCCACGACGATAGCGCTTACAATAAGCGATGCAAAAGTCTTGGTTTTCATATTGATTTGCGTTATTAGAAATGTGGTTTTTTGGCTTGTGTAAGCCATTGAGGGCATATTGTCAAAGAGCGTACTGAACATCATTGATTAGATAATTGTAGCCCATTTTGTCAACAAAGTCAACAACTAAGAAGTCGAGTTTTTGGCTTGTGTAAGCCAAAAATCGGACATTGCCCTTATGCGAAAATGCCGTTTACAGGTTGAGTGACACATATGGTGGGTCAGGTGGGAATCGAACCCACGACCATTCGCCACACCAACGTAAGGAAGCCCGAACCAGATATACTGCTGTTAAGTGATGTTAGTCGCCGATTTAATAGCACTAACCAACTCATTAAAATTAACTTTACTAAAATCACTAGTATCAATGTCAAAGATTTCACCCCCGATATTCAGAGCCTCTATTTTCCCTTGCAACAAAATTGGCCGCCATTCATCCAAATTTCCACTATCGACATGGCCAGGATGACGGTCATCTGAATTGGCACGCTTTGTAAATCTATCGAGAAGAATTTCACCGTCTGTAACGCATCTGACTTGAAATGGTAAAAAACCATATTTTTTCTTCAAATCAAGGAACTTCTTGTTGGCAAACTTCGGATTAAAATTCGTTTCGACAATCAAAGATTTCTCAGCTTTCAAAAACGATTCGATAATAAAATACAACAAATCGTAACTTGCCACGCCAATTTTTTTAGACCACTCACGATCTTGCCAGCCTAAACCATCAAAAAGAAGTTCCTTGATGTCGTCTTTACAGATAAAAGGTAGACGAAATTCTTTGGCCAGCTTTTTGCCCAAAGTTGTTTTCCCCGTTCCCGGAAGTCCTGTTATTATTACGAGTGGAATTTTTGACATGGTTTTAAAAGTAGGACTTAGACAACTAATTTCACTTAATCGATATTATACGGACTTTGATGATTTAAGAAATCAGAGATTCAACGGATGCTTCACAATCTGCTCCTTCATATGCGTCACCGATGCTGACAAATAGATCGTGGTTGTTTTAATATCCGAGTGTCCCATCATTTTTGAAAGCGTATAGAGATCACAGCCACCTTCCAGCATCAAAGTCGCAAACGTATGCCTAAGACGATGACAAGTAAAATAGATGCCTGATTTCTTCCGTATTCGCTCCACCATCCGCGCCAAAACTCGATAAGTAAACTGCTGGTTTCCTCTTAAACTTGTAAAGAAATACATGGAATCCTTCTTGAGACGCCTCTTGTCCTCCACATATTTCTCTAAAATCGACCGTAACCCTACACACATCGGCACAATGCGATCCTTCCCGCCTTTACCCCTGTTAATCGTGATGATTTTATTCTCAAAATCCACATCTGTAACCTTCAAATTCAATACCTCATTCGCCCGCAATCCCGCGTAAATCATAATCGCAAAAAGCGCCCGATTACGATACGCCTCATAGTGGTATTCATAATTCAATCCAAACGCCCAATCCAAGATCTGCGAGGCTTCTTGCTTCGTGATACATTTGGGCAATTTCTTCTCTTTTTTAGGAGACTCTATGTCCGCTGTAGGGTCTTCCTCCATATAACCTCTACCAATGCACCACTTAAAGAAAGACCTCAGTGATTTATGGTGAAAAATAAACGTTTCTGGCGTCCATTTACGGTTTAATAGCCCATTGTAGAGAAACTCCCTTAAACTCTCTGTAGTGACCTGTGAGAGCTCTTTTATGTGCTCCTGGTGCTTCAAGCAAACTTGGTACCAACGAATGGTGTAGAGGCTGTACTTTTTGATGTAGAGCCGCTCATCGCAGAACTGCTCATGCAGCTCCCTAATATTCATGTTCATAATAGCCCACGACTAGTTAACTTCAACGACTAGTCGTCGGCTCGAGCCCTAAAGTCTACTTTTTGGCTTGTGTAAGCCCAAATGGTGGGTCAGGTGGGAATCGAACCCACGACCATTCGGTTAAGAGCCGACTGCTCTGCCCCTGAGCTACTGACCCAGGGCATCTTTACCAAAATTTACGCCACTCGCCAAGAGCATTTTCCCGCCGTTCATCTTTTTGTTAGAAAAATTTCATCTCCATTTGCTATACTCAGGGCCCATGAAACTCAAAACCATCTACATCTGCGAAAAATGCCAATACGAGAGCTCCAAATGGGCCGGGAAATGCCCAGAATGTGACGCCTGGAACAGTTTTATGGAAGATGTGGTCTCCAATGAAACCGCAAAAAAAGAAAGAAAACAACGCGCGATCAAAGCTCCCACCGCCACTCCCCTTTCGCAAACCACTAAAGATTTCCATCGCATATCAACAGGCATAAAAGAATGCGATCGAGTATTGGGTGGAGGAATTGTAGAAGGCAGCCTTGTGCTCCTCGGCGGAGAACCCGGAATCGGCAAATCCACCATCACCCTTCAACTATGTGCAGAACTCACTGGACAGAATAAAAAAGTGCTCTACATCTCCGGAGAAGAGTCTGTTGAACAAATCGCACGCCGCGCCAAGCGCCTCAACATCCAAACCGAGAATCTTCTTCTCCTCAACGAAACGCTCCTGGAATCGATCCTTGCCAGTCTCCGCGCTGAAAAGCCGGACATCGTGATCATCGACTCCATTCAAGTAGTCTCATCAAGCGAAGTAACCGGCCTACAAGGCGGAGTAACTCAAGTCCGAGCGTGCACCGAAGAACTCATGCAATTCGCCAAAGAAAGCGGCACTCCCCTGCTCATCATCAGCCACGTCACTAAAGGCGGAAACCTCGCCGGCCCTAAAACTCTCGAACATCTCGTAGACACCGTTTTATACCTCGAAGGCGACCGATATCACGATCTTCGCCTACTCCGCGGCGTCAAGAATCGCTTCGGCTCCACAAATGAAGTGGGCATCTTTGAAATGACTGGTAAAGGACTCACCGAAGTCCCCGACCCATCCAGCGCATTCCTTAAAAACCGTTCAGAAAACACAGTCGGTTCCTGCCTAACCGTCACCATCGAAGGATCCCGTCCACTCCTGGTCGAAATCCAAGCGCTCACCAACAAAACGCACTTCGGATACCCCAAACGCGCGACCTCAGGCTTCGACCTCAACCGACTACAACTCCTCATCGCCGTTCTCCAAAAACACGCCGGGATCAACTTGGGAGAACAAGACGTTTACGTGAATGTGGTCGGCGGCCTAAAACTCAAAGATCCCGCCATAGACTTAGCCGTCTGCCTAGCCATCCTCTCCTCGCACAAAAAGAAATCACTCCCAACAAACCTCGTCGCCTTCGGCGAAGTGGGCCTTTCCGGCGAAGTTCGCAGCCCATCACAATCTGAAAAACGCCAAAAAGAGGCCAAAAACTGGAAATCAGCGAATGTCATCGCGCCCGGACAAAAAGGGAAATCATCCCCCCTGCTGAATACTTTCAAGCAATTGCTGTAATTGAGGACGAAAGGGATTCTTCCCTCCACATTCTCGATGCAAAAAACCATTACGATGGCCATCCGCCAGTCGTAATTGATGATTCGTATCCACCACCCCAATACGTCCAGTTTCCTTACTAACTTTAACATTATCACTCGAAGTATCCACACAACCGATCACGCGTCCCGTGGTTTCAGCCATGTAGTCATAACGATAGATAAAATCTTGCAATTGATCCGTTGATAAATAACCCTCTCCAGCCGCAATAGACAGTGGTCCCCCAGGAACAAACTCAGAAATCATAATATGATGACTCGTACGATGCTCCGGACTCACACCAGCATGAAAATGTCTCAAATCACGACGATCCACTGAAACAAATTCCGAATGAGGGACTAAGGTCTCAAAGCAACTCGCCGCACGAGCGTGCTCCGATTGATAAATACGAAAACGCATACCCAACGGACGCGGATTTTCGCCTTCC
>CAZEDN010000021.1:0-9227 GCA_964510905.1 uncultured Candidatus Peribacteria bacterium | reverse complement strand
TCTCCGAATGCACGCTCAGCAACATGGATAAATCTGCGCCAGAAAAAGACATCGTCAAAACCTATAAAGCCCATCTAGAGTTCTCCGGAACAGGTGAAATCCGCGATGGTGAACCTCACATCCACGCCACCATCAGCGACGAAACCGAAATCGCAATTCACGGACATCTCCACGCCGCCATCGTTGAACCATACATGGCAGTTTATGTTTTGACCTAAATTAGATCAACCTACCACCCCCTCACGCAGTAAAGTTTTGCGGTTCCATCACAGAAATTACTATCTCCAGAGTACAACCACTGGCCATTTTCGGTTTCAGAAACAATCCCCACATTCCCAAAATGCAAATCATCGGTAAGCATCCAATCCCCACAGTGATGTAATCCAATCATCCCCTCTGTATCAGAACCGGTCCACACATAAGTTCCCTCCGGCGCCTCTTCCCAGTCCCCATTTACATCATAACTATTCATAAAATTTAAAGAGGCCTGAAGTGGAGTTAATGGATCAAAAAGGTCCTGCCAAACTTCCGACACAATTTCCAAATTGAGATTAAAATAAGATGAGACAGGCATGAGAGCATTTGCGTCCGTAATAGAATCACCCAATATAGGCATCCAACCGCCCAAAAAGTGGGTATTCCCCGCCGATTGTTGGCATATAAAACTGCCACCCGCGATACCTCCCATATTCCCATCAATATTCCCTGGAACATCTTCATTGGTAACAAAAATCGTCCCAACTGGAAAATCCATATAGGCACACAATCCAGTTTCCTCATCGCATCCGTTATAACACTCCTCTGAGGTCGCATAATGACAATCTCCTCCGATACAAGTGCCATTCGTATAACTCACGCCAAACTCACAAAAATCATCACACGTCACGTAATCACAAGCCTCTGTGCCAGTGCAAATATCTCCCGTACATCCATCGTCACAATAAAGCGTCTCATAATCGCACCCTGGCCCAAACTCATCATCCACACACGCCCCAGCGTAATAGCACATGCCGTAAACATCGCCCCACATCTCGCCTTCCGTGCAAAATGTTGAACATTCATCGTGTGTATAGTGACAAGCTCCATCCACACATTCGCCCTCAAGAAGTCGCGTCACCCCATCGTCATCGCATGTATCAGGGCAAGATACTCCTTCACATGGATCCGGATTACAAGCCCCTTCCGCACACCCAAATTCACACAATGTTTCTTCATATCCACATATAGGCGCCAACCCTTCCCCCGCCACAACACAATTCCCATTAGAAAACAAAGTCGGCCCATCACAATAATCCGGACACTCCACCCCATCACACGCCTCCAAACAAGCTCCCTCATCACAACCATAAACACAATTTTCAACATCATAATTACAACTGCCAACTCCCTCTAAGCAGGCCCCATCAAAATAACGATCATTGCCACTACAACTATCAGGGCACTCAACATCCACACAAGATTCATCATTGCACTGTCCATAAGAACAACCCGCCGCACAGACCTCGGTCTGAAACCCTTCACAAACTCCATCAACACATCCCATTGCATCAAAATAAAGAGTATCCCCATCGCAATAGTTTCCACAATCCACACCCACACAAGCCGGCTCTACACAATTACCTTCTTCACGACAATCAACACAATCAGAATACTCTCCAGTATCCAGATCATAATCACAACACTCTGGATCACCTGGATGACAATAAGCCCTATCCTCGGTGCATCCCCACAAAAGCTCGTCAGTATCCCCATCTAAAACATTTTGATACCAATCCCATTCACAACTGTATGCATAACAAGAATCACCAGCCGCATTGCATCCATAATCACATCCCTGAGCCGAATAATTACAAACTCCATCAACACAAGTCCCGTTGCTTTTAAAAGTATCATCCTCGCAAAGATCAGGGCATGAAATACCATTACAAAGATCGACCGTATCTTCCTCTTCCTCCTCCTCTTCGCCATTAGAACTCATATCTTCCGTTGAACCATCACTAGTCCCCGAACCGCCACCACTTTCCTCTTCTTCCTCCTCTTCCTCACCAACGGTCACATCCTCCTCAATAGCCTCAAACAATTCCAAAACCTCAATAATAATCTTAGAAGCCTCCGCGCGATTAATAGGATTAGCAGGACGGAAAGTACCATCTTCATATCCTTCCACCACTCCCGTTGTTTGTCCAAAACCAATGTACGGATCCATCCAGCTCCCCGCCGAAACATCGTCAAAATCAGACTCATACTCCCCCAAATCCAACCCCGCCGTCTCAAGAATAATCTTGAGCGCCTCTGCACGATTTACAGACTGAAAAGGCTTAAACGTGTGATCTTCATAACCTTCAATAATCCCCAACTCTCGCGCCTGATGGATATGCCCCACAAACCAATCATCCGGGACAACATCACCAAAAGGCATATCCTCAACCGCCTCCTTCTCAGGAATTTCAATCCCTAAAGCGACCAACGTCATCTTCGTCAATTCGGCACGCGTGATCTCTTGCGCAGGACGAAAAGTCCCATCCTCATACCCTTCTACCACTCCCAATTGAACCAATTCCCCCACATAATCAGACGACCAATGGTCCATCCTTAAATCCGTAAACGTCAAAACAACAATATTGGTCTGACCCTCCAAATTGAGCACCGAAGTATGCGACCGAGGAAAAACGGTCCCCAAATGCAAAACAACCCCCACAAAAACAGCAATGAGTCCGACGCCAATAACAGGAAAAACACGTTTCATGCCATCAGTGAATTTAGGAGGTGGTTCAATGGTATCACGCTATAAAACAATGTAAAGAGGGCATATTTTCGCCTGCGGGTTTACAGTGCGCGATATTTATGGTAAAATACAGAGATAAAAATTAAATTCACACAGCATGCCAGGCGATCAAATCGGCCCTCCCAGCGCTGATGATGAAGCAAGTTCCCCACATGGGCCCCCTCTTTCCTCTCTCAACATTGTAGGGGGAGATTATGAAGTCCTCGGAGGAGATGAAGCGCACATCCCTCGAGGTGAAGCGATCCGCATGATCACTGGTGGACAATCTATGGGGCATGGAGATTTCGCGATCGATTTGGGCATCATCGAAGTTCACGAAACCGGCGAAGTGCTTTATCGAGATCCAGATCAACACCAATTCCATCTCATCGGCCAACTTCCCGATCCCAGGGACCCCAGTGACACCCATTGGCAAGATCAAAGTGAAACATTACTCGGGGCCACCCCTCCCGAGTCCGGAGAGCGAAAAATTGTAATTCCAGGAGAGTTTATATCTCGCCGACACGCCCGCATCACCATCCGCGACGGAGAGGTATACATTCAAGACGCAGGAGCCACCAATGGACTTGGCATCACGCGATTCCCAGCCAATTACCGCGATCAAAGAGCACAAGGTATGGTGCTGGACAGCCACGCCACTACCGCAAATCTTGGCCTATTTTTAGGAGAACACGGAGGAAACACAAGAGTCATTCGCTCACGTCCTAATAGCGAAGATATTCAATTTCATGACATTCAAGAAACGACCGGCCGAGTGAGAAGTCGCATCGAAGCCCTCACACCACCCGACGATTACCTTAAACTAGGCGCCACTGGAAGCATCCCCATCAAGGAAGGAGAGGCCGCACAATTGATTTGCTACGGCAGCGAAAGTGAAAAAGAAGCCATCAATCTAGGCGTCATTGAGGTAGAAGCAGACGGGACCGTCCTGTACATCGACCCTTCCTGGGGAAAACCGCAAGTCATCGGACACATGAGTGATGAGAAAAGATACATCCACATCGGACGAGAACCCAAACTAAATCCTCATCCTAAGGGAGGCGATCCCAAGAGATTCGCAGGAACACCCGAATTTGCAGGATTCGTCCCCTCTATTTGTGTCCAAGATGAGTTCGTTTCGGGACGCCATGCTTTCGTTCACATCGATAAAGGTCACGTACGCGTTAGCAACGACCACTCCAGAAATGGATTGGCTGTAACAAAATTGCCTCTTAGCGCTAAAGGAACCAAGGGCCAGCCCCGTTGGAAAATACCGTTTGCTCAAAATGCCCACCTTCCTAAAGGAATTCATCGCGACGATAAAAAAACACGCACTTTAAGCGTCCGACCACCCGAACATGGGATAGGCATCTATGGAGACATCTTATCCCCCAGTAGAAAAGTATCTGAGGATGCGTACGAAACTTTATCCCCCGATGGCGTCGTAGAAATGTTTCAAGGATTTGCCGCCCAACTGATCACCAGTGTGAGCGATAAAGAAGCGCTCAATTTAGGAATCGTTGAATTCAGAATGAATGGAGATGTAGTGTACGTAGACCCTCGAACAAATGAAGCCAGTCTCCTCTTGAACATCAATGATCCAGATGCCGATTTTGACCGTACAGAAGACTGCACGTTGACCATTGGAAGAACAGAGGAAGATCAAGACTGGGGAAAAAGAGTCGTCATCCCAAATGATTTTGTTTCGGGCCTTCATGTCCAAATCCGTATTAATGGCGGCATCGTTTATATCGACAACTGTGAAGCAAGCAACGGGCTAGCCGTTAACCTAATCCCCCTCGATCAACGCGCTAAAAACGGCGAACTCCCACTTTCCGAAAACGCGCTTCTTCCAGAAGAAAGAGATGGTTTCCCAAACGACGCTTACCCAGCGATACAACTCCCCGACGTAGACGTCCAAATAGATGGTCTATCTCCTCTAGGTCCTCTCGATCCAGACGATCTAGACGAATTAGATGAAGAAGAACGCGTTTCCGATCGGTACGCCATTCTAGAAGAAGGTCGCACCATCGAAATTCCCGCAGAAAAAGCGGGCATTCAATTGATCAGCAACGGAGAAGGCAAACTAGCCATCAATCTGGGATCCATTGAAATCTGGGGAGATGGAACCGCCGTTTACATTGGCTTAAATCGCGACACCGATCGTCAAAGAAATATTCTAGGAAACGTCAACACCGACACTGTCACATTCCAATTAGGGAGTGCCGCATCGAACGACATCATCATCGATGATCCAAACGTTGCGGCTCACCACGCTGAGATCAAACTTGAAGATGGGAAAATGGTCATAGTAGGAGGACATAACTTAGACGAAATCCACGGTCTCGCCGCAGCTAGGTTGCCGCTCAAAAAAAGAAAGGGTTCCCTAATAACCCAATCGGCAGCTTACCTCCCCAGGGGCATCCTCCCTAACGATGGCGGCCACATACGATGGATCACCGATCCAGCGAACAAGCCCACCTTCAGTCATCCCGATCCTTTGATCCTCGCAGCCCAAAGCACGGCGGCACCAGCCCCAAAACCTCCCCAGACACCTCCCCCAGCACCGAGACCTGGACCAGGGCTAATCCCCGTCCCAGCCCCAGACCCAGACGATCCCGACGAAACGAACACAATAGAAGACCCTTTCTCTGTCCCCGACGACGACGGCGGCACCGGTGGTTGGTTTTTTGGTGTAGATGAGGAAGATTGATCAATCCCCATTTGTCATGATCCACCGAATCAAATCAACAACACGGGAAATGTAGCCCCACTCATTGTCGTACCAAACCACGATTTGAGCAGTCTTATCACCCACCATTTTTGTTGAAATCCGATCAACAATCGCTGAACGCGAATCACCCCGATAATCCACCGAAACCAATGGCTCACCCGACGTTCCCAAAATCCCCATCATCTGTTCAGATTCAGCTTTTAAAAACGCTTCATTGATCTCATCAGCTGTCACCGACCGATCAAACCTCACCGTCATATCCAAAACCGAAACGGTCACCACCGGCACACGAAACGCCATACCTTGCACCTTGCCTTCTAACGAAGGGAGCACTTGTGAAATCGCGGCCATAGCACCAGTCGTCGTTGGAATAATAGACTCTGTCGTAGCACGGGCCCGGCGAAAGTCACCCCCCGAACTCGAATTATCAAGAAGGTTCTGCGTGTATGTGAGCGCGTGAATCGACGTCACAATCGCGTTCTCCACGCCAAACGCCTCATCCAGCACCTTCATGGTCGGCGCCAGCGCATTCGTCGTACAGGACGCATTGGAGACCATTTTAAAGTTGTGTGGATCGTACTGCTCGTGATTCACTCCCATCACCAAAGTCTGAACCGTTTCATCCTTACAAGGAGCAGTAATGAGAACTTTCTTCGCACCCGAATCCAAATGACGCGCTGCATCTCCTCGCTCCGTAAACTTCCCGGTCGATTCGATAACAACATCCACTCCCAAATTTCCCCACGGCACATTTTCCGGATCCTTTTCCTGAAAAACCTTCACGATTTCCCCATTCACTTTCAAATCATCTCCTTCCACCGAAACATCCGCATCCAAAGTCCCATAAACAGAATCTCTCTTCAACAAGAGAGCATGAGAATCCGCACCAGCACGACTGTTAATCGCCACAACCTGAATTTCATCCAAACCCAGCGACAAACGATGCACACCGCGCCCAATTCGACCATAGCCATTAATTCCAATCCGAATCATCTCTAAAGGTTAAGGAAATCGAGCGTATCCGTGTAATGCTGTGCCGCCCCCGCACTATTGAACGCATCCGTCATCATCATTTTTAAGTGATCGGTCATCTCTTCCATCGCTGCTGTGTGATCCAATTTTTCAAACTCTTCTTCGAACAACATGAACACCTTACGACGTGGTCGTCCCATTTCCTCAGCCTTCGCATCCATTCGATCGAGCAGATCTTGCGGAGTGTGTTTGAAGAAAATATTCTGAACCGAAGTGGCATAATTGATCTTGCGTGCCCCATTGTTCACAAGCGTTTGAAACTGATCCGGCTTGAGCCCACTTCCTCCATGCATGACTGGATAAGCTTGCAAAGGAAGAATCGCCTCCGCAATTTCCTTCAACCGATCGTAGCCAATTTTGGGATTCTCTTCTTTGTAAACTCCATGTTGATTCCCGATGAAGCAAGAAGCACCAGTCCCACCGGTCTCTTCCATGAGTTTCTTCATGTCCTCCGTTTTGGTGTAATACGTTTCAACATCCGCCGCAATTCGCTCAGCAGCTTCTGAACCAACCGAATGAACCACACCCTCTTCAACTTCTAAATCAACACCAAGAGGATAGATGGTCTTGGCAATTTCTCTGCAACCAGCAACATTTTCCTCGAGAGATTTCTTACTAAGATCGATCAAAATAGATGTGAATCCAGCTTCGATCGATCGTTGTGTGCATCCTTCAAGATCTTTTTGGACGTGATCGTGATGCAATCCCACAGGCACTGCATAGCCATATTTCTCGATAAGCTCTTCAATGATTTCGTGAGCCAATTTCGACAATCGCTCTGGGTACATGTTGCAGTATGAAGTTTCACTTTCAGCAATCTCCAAAATCACTGGAGACTTGGCCTGCCACGCCGCCTCCAAGGTTGCACGCATGATCCAAGGATTGCGCTGATTCACAGCAACCACACCAAAGTTATGCTCATCAGCTACAGATAGCATTTCGCGCAAGTTAACCGCCCGAAAACCGGAAGACAAAACGACGAGATGCGGGTTATTTTCTTTGTTGAGAGCAGCTAGTGGTGGAAGCTCTTTTAGGAGCCTCGCTTCGCTCGGCTCTGCGCTCCGCCCCGCAAGGCGGGGCTCCGCGTGGTGATCATGCGAAGAAAGTCCGCTCTGAGTTTGAGTGGTTTGATCAGTCATGGGATTGGACATGGGTTAGAAAGTTATGGGTCTAGAATTGGGTCGCCAGTAGGATAATCGTGTCAAAACAAAAAATCAACTGCGCGTTTCGCTTACCGCCGCGCCCAGAGCTTTGCAGACTACTAAAAAAAGCGTGAGTGGATTTAAGATGAGCAAAGCGACTGGCACGTTTACTACGGGTCTCGTGGGCCCCGAGTAAACAGTGACGGAGCTAAGCGAAACTTAAATCCACGAACAACACTTGGGGGGAGCTCACGAGGGGTTATCCCCCTCGTGTTAGCCAAAATCCCCTCACGGACCCACGGAGGAGATTTGGCGGCTTATTCCTAACCCATGGAATAATGTCGCAATGTCTGTGGCCAGATGGCCCTCTTAATTCGTCGTCGCAATTCCCGTAATACTTTCTAAGTAATACACATGCTCCGGCTTAGCCATATTTTGAACCAATTGATGCTGCTCGATCGTTTTCATCGAACGTGCATTCAAAATCAACATGTCATTGATCTCTCCGTCCTCCACCAATCCCTGTTGCTCATCTTCCAGTTTATTGATCACATACCCTTTCGTGGACATCGCATTCAGATGAGTGAGCGAAACAAGCCCCATCAACCCAATCAACACCATCATCACGATCACCGTGGTGAGCGGCCCAATGTTTAAATGCACCCCACCGCGAGGCGGTCGGATTTCAGTTCGGCGCTGATGTGTCATCATAACGTGGGACATGTGGGAGGGAAGGAGGATTAAAGTTTTTGAATCGCGCGGAGTTTTGCGCTTTTACTTCTGGGATTATCTTGAATTTCTGAGTCAGAAGGAGTAATCGGCTTTTTAGTAAGGATTTGGAAGGAAGGTTTTCCAGAACATTCACAGCGCATCACTTCAGGAGGACAAATACAGGACTTTGCGACACCTTTGAATGCCTGTTTGACCAGACGATCTTCGAGCGAGTGATAACTGATGATGGCCAGTCTTCCCTGAGGCGCCAAGAGGTCCAACAGAGAAGGAATCGCCTCTTTCAGAACGGTCAATTCATCATTTACTGCGATACGCAATGCTTGAAACACTCGAGTCGCCACTTTTCGCTGATCCGAAGAGGTTTTCATGAACGTTCCAATCAGTTCCACCACTTCAGAAGTGCGCTCAAACGGCTGTTCCTTTCGATGCTCCACTACTAGGCGAGCAATCTTGGGTGCATACCGCTCTTCCCCATACTCGTAAATGATCTTCTTGAGATCACCTTCTAGCCAGCGATTGAGAATATCTGCCGCCGTTTCCCCAGAAGTACGATCGAAACGCATGTCCAGCGGTCCATCATTTTGAACCGAGAATCCGCGTTCCGCCTCATCAATATGAGGAGAAGAAAGTCCTAAATCCAGGAGGATTCCATCCACTTGGGAGGTCCCCATTTCTTTAAGCCGATCGTGACAATGAACAAAGTTATCATGGAGGAAAGTTGTTTGAGCTTCATACCCGTTGAGTCGCTGTTTTGCTTCCGTGAGATTGTCCTGATCCAGGTCGAATCCATAGAGATGACCGGATGGTCCAATCTGTTCTAGCA
>CAZEDN010000020.1:0-9405 GCA_964510905.1 uncultured Candidatus Peribacteria bacterium | reverse complement strand
CTTCACCCTCATGCGCCACTGCATCGATCTCAATTTCTTTGGCCCCAATCTCAACCTTACTGTCCACCACCGTCGCCTCAATCGAAATCTTGGCCGCTTTCGCCAAGTAGCTTTCAAGTGCCTCTCGGTTCGGCGCCACCCTCATCGCTGCTCCCGACAACACATAAGATGGTCGGACCAAAACCGGATATCCAACCTCATCCGCAAACGCATACGCATCTTCCACGTGCGCAAACTCACGCCACTTGGGCTGATCGATCTCCAACGTATCCATCAATGCTGAAAACTTGTCTCGGCTCTCGGCCCGATCGATATCCGTCGGGGACGTCCCAAACACTTTCACTTTCTCACGATGCAGCTTCATCGCCAAATTACTCGGAATCTGTCCGCCCATCGAAATCATCACACCATCCGGATTTTCCTTTTCATAAATGTCCAGCACTCGCTCCAATGACAACTCATCGAAGTACAATTTGTCGCAAATATCATAATCGGTCGAAACCGTTTCCGGGTTGTAATTGAGCATGATCGTCTCATAACCCTCCTTTTCAAACGTTCGAATCGCATTCACACAACACCAATCAAACTCAACCGACGAACCAATACAATAAGCTCCCGACCCCAAAACCATCGCCTTTTTCTTGCCCTTAAACTCAACATCATCCTGGTCGCCGTGATACGTGACATACAAATAGTTGGTCTGCGCCGGATACTCGGCCGCCATGGTGTCGATCTGTTTGACGACCGGAACCACGCCCATTTTTTTACGATGCGCTCGCACCTCACTCTCCGACAGATCAAAAAGTTCTCCGATTTGGTGATCAGAAAAGCCAGCCTTTTTCGCACGTCGCATCAAATCTTCATCCACGGTTTTGGCCTTTCGAATTGTCTCCGCGATATCCACGATGTTCTTCAATTTGTCCAAAAACCATTGATCAATCCCAGACAATTTATTGATTTTTTCAGGAGTCCAGCCTTGTCGCAACGCTTCCGCCACCGCTAACATGCGACGCGGCGTAGGCACCTTGATCGCCTCTTTTAAATCGGTCCCTTCAAACGAGACCGACGCGTTCGCCACTAACCCATGCAGTCCAATCTGCAACATTCGTAAGCCCTTTTGCATCACCTCTTCAAAGCTCCGTCCCAGCGCCATGATCTCTCCCACCGATTTCATTTCAGTTGTGATTTCCCAAGAAACTTTACGGAATTTATCCAAATCCCAGCGCGGAATCTTGAGCGCCAAATAGTCCAATGCCGGCTCAAAACAAGCCGTCGTATTCCCGGTCACTGCATTCTTGAGCTCCGGCAACGAATAGCCCAGCGCCAACTTAGCCGCCACATGCGCCAACGGATAACCGGTTGCCTTACTCGCCAGTGCTGACGAACGCGACAATCGCGCATTCACCTCGATCACGCGATAATCATCCGAATGAGGATCCAAAGCATACTGGATATTGCACTCCCCCACGATCCCCAGATGGCGAATCGTCTGAATCCCAATCCGTCGCAATTTATGATATTCGTTGTTGTTCAAGGTTTGGGACGGGGCCACCACGATGCTTTCACCGGTGTGAATCCCCATCGGATCAATGTTTTCCATATTACAAACCGTCACACAATTATCGTACGCATCTCGCACCACTTCATATTCAACCTCCTTCCATCCTTTCAAATTTTCTTCCACCAAAACCTGTGGACTAAAAGCGAACGCAGACTTCAACATCTCCTTCATTTCAGTCTCATTTTTGGCCTCTCCTGACCCTTTCCCACCCAAAGCAAACGCAGCTCGCATGATCACGGGATAGCCAATTTCCTTGGCCGCTTTCAACCCTTCCTCCATCGAAACACAAGAAAAACTTGTCGGTGATTTCACGTCGATCTTCTCCAATTCGAGTTTGAAAAGTTCTCGATCCTCCGTATTTTCAATGGTTTGAACAGGTGTTCCAAGTACTTTCACTCCATGTTTCTTCAAAATTCCTTTTCGATTGAGTTCAACTCCACAGTTCAACGCGGTCTGCCCGCCGAAAGAGAGTAACAACGCATCCGGTTTTTCCTTTTTGATCACTTTTTCCACAAAATCCGGATCCACAGGAAGAAAATAGATCGTATCCGCCAACCCTTCCGACGTTTGGTTCGTCGCAATGTTGGGATTGATCAAAACCGTCTTGATCTTCTCCTCCTTCATCGCCTTGATCGCCTGCGATCCGGAATAGTCAAACTCCCCAGCCTCCCCGATTTTGAGTGCTCCCGAACCGAGGATTAACACTTTCTTAGGTGTGAGGCGCTGAGGTTTTTTCATTCGTTGGGTGGAGTATAGCGTACGGCGAAAGAAAACCCTGGACGAAAAGTGGTGAAAAGCCTTGACATCAACAACCTTTAGTGTTAAATTCATATCCAACCCATTAAAAACAATCAAATCATGGCAGGAGCTACACCAGGAACCGTACCAGGAGAAAGTCAGACCACTGCAGAAGCGCAACAACTCGCTCGAATGACGGTCGCTCCCGCAACAGTTGACGTAGCGGAGCTTCAAGGAGAAGGCGATGCCGCGCTCGTACAAGCCTATCTCGCTCTCCCGAGACGGAGAAAAGAAGTCGATGGCGACATCCGTGCTCTAAAAGGCCCAATCTTCGACTTGGCCGAAAGACGGATCGCAGCACTCATCACTACCGAAGGCAAACAAGCTGAAATCATGAGCGGTTCGAGACATCTCGAAATGGATGGAAAAAGGATTACGGTAATTGCCGAACCCCCTGAGCCACTTGCACAAAGTGCAGAAGTTGAATATTGGGCGGACGGAATACTTCGAGTCGTTGAAAGCGATGGTCGATATGTGATCACCATCCAAGTGACAGACCTAGTCGATAGACCCAATACAGAAAGAACCGACGAAGGTGCCGCCAATGCTCAAACAGTGGACACCGTCATTGAGCGAATGAGAGAAGGGGTCCGCGCCATTGACCAAGGTCGTGAAGGCGCCGCTGAGCTGGGCATTGCTTGTGCTGAAAGAATAGTCACAGGAGCATTGACTGATGGTAGCGAAGTGCCGACCAGTGAATTTGTATTCGATGTTGATGAAACGGCAAGCTTTGGTCCCGATTCCACGGAGACAGCGGGTAACCCACTGATGATCCCCGTGTTTGTGGGACTGAGACCGGATAGCCCACACAGAGGAGATGCAGTGAGTATTCTAGGAAATTTGGCATGGAAAATAGCAACTGGAGCCCCCGCCGAAGATTTGTGGCACAACACAAACTGCAGAATCGTTGACGAAGGAGGCGACAAACTATTGAGACTAGAATTGAGTCGCAGACACCTGCTCAGCTACTAGGAAACGCCTGGCAACCGAAACCGAATCGCTTCGAGTAAATGTTCTTCATGGATCTGTCTTTCACCGAGCATGTCGGCCAGCGTTCGGGCCACTTTGAGCACCCGCGAATAGCCCCGTGCCGTCAACGAAAATTCATTCATGGCGCGCTTCAATAATTTCGCGCACGAGGGATTAATTTCACACACTGCTCCCAGCTCTTTTGCGGACACATCGCTATTGAGATGGATAGCACTTTTGAACCGTTCCTGCTGAGCCCAGCGAGCGTGTAAAACCTGATCCACCAACCGTGAAAGGTCAAAATTCTCCTCATTTTGCATGTCTTCAAACGACAAACGTTTCATCTTCACGTGGAGGTCGATACGGTCCAATAACGGTCCGGATAGTTTTTTATTATAAGTCACACGTTCTTTGCGCGAGCAGATACACTTTTTCTGATTGTCTTCCGCAAAGCCACAGGGGCACGGGTTCATCGCACCCACAAGAACAAAATTGGCCGGGAAAGTGAACGTGCCGGACGCCCGCGCCACCGTTACTGAGCGATCCTCGAGGGGTTGACGCAAACTTTCGAGCAAATACCGCGGAAACTCCGGCATCTCATCCAAAAACAACACCCCTCGGTGCGCCAATGAGATCTCCCCTGGCCGCACCGATCCCCCGCCGCCAACCAGCGACACAACTGAGGCTGTGGAGTGCACTGACCGAAACGGCCGCGCTCCCACCACGGGCCGTCCCGACGGGAGCAAACCGGCCACAGAATAAATCTTGGTAAGTTCAAGAACCTCCTCCCTCGACAGGGGCGGCAACAGGTGCGGAATGTGATGAGCGGCTAAAGTTTTGCCCGATCCGGGCGGACCCGACATGAGCAAATGATGACCGCCTGCCGCCGCAATCGCCAACGCACGAAGCGCCTGCTCGCCACCTTTGATGGGGATTGCATATGCCGTCACATCTGAGCCCGGATCAACCACCTCCGCCGGCTTCACCGCTTCAATTTTTCGCCGTCCATTCAAATGATTCATCAACTGCCCCAAATCCCGCACAGGATAAACCACCAAATCCCGCGCCAAACAAGCCTCCGACGCATTTTCTTCCGGTACAAACAACGATTCAAAGCCCTGTTTTTGCGCATAAAGTGCACAGGACAATACGCCATTTACCGGTCGTAATCCGCCATCCAACGCCAGCTCACCCATGAAAATCGATTTTGCCAAATCATGCCCATTCATACGTCCTACAATCTGTCCAGACTCCATTAACAACCCCACCGCAATCGGCAAATCGAACGCTGGACCGCACTTGCGCACATCCGCCGGCGCCAAGTTCACCACTTTTCGTTGTTGAGGAAACCGCGCGCCACTATTCACAATTGCAGATCGCACGCGCTCTTTTGCTTCCTGGACCGCCGCATCCGGCAATCCCACGACCGCAAATCGCGACAAACCGCTTAGGATATCCACTTCGATCTCGATCCCGTACGCCTCAATTCCAGAAAGGGCGCATGAATAAATTTTTGAAGGCATACCCCTCCTCTACCACATCGACATGACGAAAAAATAACACCGCGATTAAACTTTCATGAATTTTTCATGAACGTTTTATGAACGCGTCACCGAATACACCTCAATTTCATCTGTAAAATAGACTCCTTCACTCAAAGAATCGTAAACCATCCGCACCGAATCGTAATTAATTTCAAGCGACGCCGGAACCTCATAAATCACCTTAAAATTTCCCATCACAGGGTCGTACTGCCCGATCACAAAAGACACCGCTTCATCGTTCAACCCTCCACTCAACATTTCCTTCAAAATTTCAAACGTCGTTTCTGGTCCAGCCTCTTCTGCCGCTTCCAAGTTTTCATCCGTCGCAAACACCAACCGCCCCTCACCATCCCAAACCACCTTCCCAAGAGGAATCGCAAGAGCCCATTCCATCAATGATGTCTCCTCAATCGTCACCAACCAAAGCGAGTCCGCCGTTTTCACCAAAACCATCGACCCATCGATATTCCATTCGGCATCCTCTACATTCATCAACGCGCCCAAATACGATCGTTCAAAGTTCACGCCATCCACCAAGTAGAGCGAATGCGCTCCACCTTCGCGGTCCACCACGAGCGCCTTTTCCAGATCAGGATGAGGGATTACCAAAGGATCGGTGAGCGTCCGATCAAAATAGGCCCACGTCGTCGACTCATCCGTCTCAGGATCGGTATAAACGAGATGCTGCTTCTCGTACGTCGCATCCCATTCAAACGTGAACGCCTCGCTAGGGTCCTCCTCTTCAAACGATAAGGCCAACGTTTGTGGCACCGTTTCTAAGTTGCCCAAAGATTCCACAGTCGGGATGAACGTAAAAGCCACTTCAAGAGTTGTGGCCTGCTGCCGCAAAATCGACACCGAACGAGACTCGTCAAAATAACCTGTTTTGGTCAAAGTCACCTCATAATCCCCCTTAGGGACCGAAAGCGAACAACGATCCGATGAGCAATTTTTCTTTTCCGAAACCTTCAGGTTTCCCCCATCAACTTCAATGGAATATGGTGTCTCGCCCACAACGGTGAGCGTCCCCTTATCCAGCACCACAATCCACACAAAAACTGCTGCGCAAAGCGCCACAGTCACGGTCCCAACGAGCAACGTTTTGACATGAAAATTCATAAGAGGAGGGTTAGCTAACGTCTTTGAGGTGATCAATTTTCGACGGACCTCCTTCTGGGGGCCACTCAATCCCAATCACATCGATCCGAAAATCACCACGCCAATTATACTGCGCAAGATACCGCTGCGCCACCCAAGACAATCGTGCCAGCTTGCGCGCGTCGACCGACTCCACGGCTCCGCCAAACAAATCCGAGCGCCGCGCCCTCACCTCCACAAACACCAGCGTGTCACCTCGCGCCGCGCCGCCCTTCGCACAACGATCCCGCTCTACCGCCACCAGGTCCACCTCGCCCTCGCGTACTCGAAAACGGGTCGCCACAATCTCATACCCCTGTGCTTGAAGGTATTGCGCCGCCATTTCTTCCCCCTCTCGCCCAAGTTGGTACCGATCTTTTTGCATAACGCTCCCATACCACATCGAGATGAACAAAAGATGACAAAAAGATGAACAAAAGATTACACCGTACTTTTACAAAATGGGCACCCTCTGAACTCCATACTTATTCTTCCTCTTCAGTTCCTTCAATGAACAAATAGGCTTTTCGGCGCCCCTTTTCACCCTGCCAAACTACTTTATAACGAGTTTTAGCACGGGCCAGCTCAGATTCTCGGCGCATGAGTGCGGGGATCAAAGGCTCACTTTCATCCAAGTCAGCGGCAAGACTAAATTCAGGGACAAAAGCCTGCTCAAATCGATAGCCCGGAACCTCTGGGAGCTCTTCAGCAGGAGCAGGACGAACCCGTTTCCAAAGAACCGAAATGAATGAACCTCGTTTTGTACTCGTCCATTCGATATCCGCATCAGTCAAAGCCTTCAAATCGGTACTGTATCGATCCAATACCTCACGATCAGTATTCACACCTTGGTACACTCCAACAATCTCATAGCCAGCTTGAACAAGTTCTTGCTCAGGAGCAGCAAAAAATCCCTCCGTGAGAGGTTCAGGCCTCAACCATTGAGGGTCAATAGGGGATGAGGGCGGACGGGGTATACCATCGAGATGATCGGGGCCAATAGACATAATAAAATGAGGCTAGTTCTCGTGTAAATTATACAACAAAAAGCCAAAAAAGTAAACAGGCTGGCAATCCCAACTTGAAAAAACCAAAACCCTGTGCGAAACTAGGGCTCCAAACATCAGCCCCCTTAATTCCTGAGCACACAAACGCATGTCCGACGATCCGATCGCAAAAGTCCCTCCGCACAGTGAAGAAGCCGAAAAATCGACCCTCGGCTCTTTGCTCGTGGACAAGGACGCCATCATCAAAATCGCGGACTTACTCATGCCGGACGATTTTTACTACGAACAAAACGGCATCATCTATCAAGCCATTTTAAGACTTTTCCAGAAGCGACAACCCATCGACTTGGTCACGCTCGCCAACCATCTCGACGAAGAAAAAAATCTTGAGAAAGTTGGTGGCCGAACCTACCTCGCCGAGCTCGCACATGTTGTGATCACGGCCACCCACGTCCTCCAATACGCCACCATCGTTAAGCAAAAATCCACCCTACGAAGACTCCTCAAGGCCGGCCAAACCATCGCCGGTCTCGGTTACGACGAAGCCAAAGACATAGAAGATCTCATCGAAGGCGCCGAAAAAGCGCTCTTCTCCGTTTCCCAAAATTTCGTCAACGACAAATTTGTACACATCCGCGACATCCTCACACAGACATACGAGCGAATCTCCGACCTTCACGACGACGACGGCAAAGAAAAATACCGTGGCGTACCCACCGGCTTCCGCAGCCTCGACAGAATGCTCTCCGGCCTCCAGCAAGGTGACCTCGTCATCATCGCCGGACGCCCAGCCATGGGTAAGACCAGTTTAGCCCTCAACGTCGCCCAAAATATCTCTAAAGCCGAAAAATCGGTAGGAATCATTTCCCTTGAAATGTCCAAAGAGCAGCTCGTGGAAAGACTTTTCTGTGCTCTTCTTAGTGTTGATTCATGGAAGCTTCGCAACGGAAAACTAGAAGAAGCCGACTTCGCCCGAATTGGTACGGTCATGGATGAACTCAATGCTGCCAAAATATACATCGATGACTCAACGTCCGGCTCCATGGGTGAACTCCGTGCAAAAGCTCGACGTCTCCAAATGGAACACGGACTCGATCTACTCGTGATCGACTACCTGCAGCTCATGAGCATCAGTGGCACCGGGGGTAGCATCACCAACCGCGTTCAAGAAATCTCAGAAATTTCCCGTTCTCTAAAAGGCCTGGCCCGAGAACTCAAAATCCCAATCATCGCGCTGTCTCAGCTCTCCCGTGCCGTCGAAAACCGTCCCAGCAAAATCCCTCAACTTTCCGACCTCCGTGAATCCGGCTCCATCGAGCAAGACGCCGACGTTGTACTCATGATTTACCGCGAAGACTATTATGAAGAGGACACCGACCGCCAAGGCCTCACCGACCTCTTCATACGAAAGCACCGTAACGGACCGGTTGGCCGCGTCGAACTCCAATTCAAGAAAGAACAGATGCGATTCTACGACATCGACCGCGAACACACATTTGAAGAAGAGATGCACGAGGTGCCGGCTGCGGCGTAAGGTAATGCGCGGTCAACGAATCCCTCAACACCAACCTGATTTTCTGGTATGCTGCGGGGGCAAAAATAGCCTTAAATGGTGCAAAATGGCCTTTTGGGTCGACGAAATCGCAGAACAGATCGCCAAAACCATCCCTGAGGGGCGGGAAATCATCCTGCGCGATGAAAAAACTGCCTCCGGGAAGGTGCATATTGGATCGCTGAGGGGCGTGATCATTCATGGAGTATTGGCGGAGGCTCTCAATCAGATGGGACGCAAAGCCACGTTCCATTACGAAATCAATGACGTCGATCCCATGGACGGACTACCGGTATACCTCGACAAAGAAGGATACGCCCCATACATGGGCATGCCCCTAAAAGACATCCCTGCACCGGATGAAAATGGCAAGCCCGCCGGAGAAGTGACCAAAGAAAACAACTTTGCACGGCACTATGGCAATGAGTTCATCGAAGTGATCCGCAAATTGGGCTTCAACGAAGAAAACCACACACAATTCCCCTGGGCCAGCGACTTTTATGAAGCCGGCCATTACGACGAATGGATCGAAAAAGCGTGTGCCCATCCCGACAAAGTGCGCGAGGTCTACAAACGCACCAGCGGATCCATTAAAGAGAACGACTGGAACCCACTTCAAATCGTCTGCGAAAAATGCGGCAAAGTGGGAACCACAACCGTCACCGAATTTGATGGGAAAGAGGCCGCGTACCGCTGTGAAAAAGAAAAAGTGGTTTGGGCCGAAGGATGTGGACACGAAGGAAAAGTTTCTCCGTTCAAAGGACGCGGCAAACTCCCTTGGAAGATGGAGTGGGCTGTGAAATGGGCGGGATTTCCACGTCCGGACGGCGATCACGG
>CAZEDN010000019.1:0-9468 GCA_964510905.1 uncultured Candidatus Peribacteria bacterium | reverse complement strand
AGCCGACACCCTAGCTTTCTTAGAAAGCGAAGAAAACGCACTCATCCGCCAACGTCAAATGGCCAACTGGAGCAATGCCAAAAAATGGTGGGTTTTTATCTTTGATGAGAATCCATTCAAATATTAGCGGAGATCACGCCAAGATGTTCCACGTACTCTGCCTCGAAGCCATAGATTACCACTCGAACACATTGAAATAGAACGATCAGGTCCCTTAATCTCATTATGGTCCAACATATCCTGAAAATACGTCTTTGATAAAGCCGGAGGACGACCCAAAACAACTTCAACAATCCCCATACCAGAAGAATGTGCCACTGCGAAAAACCCAGCAAATGGGCCCTTCCCCAAAACCACACTGTGATAATTCGGACGCAACTGACAAATAATACTATCCACTTCCGTCTGAGTCACCAAAACACGCTCATCATCATCAGGTCGCTTAAACATTACGGCCAACGAAAATGGCCCACCATTAGGCTCCAGGACATATCCTCCTCGATGCGCCGAACTGAAAATCCTCTCAGCATCCGCACAAAAAGGATGCGCGTTACAGGTTAAAACCTGGGCATCTCCAGCACGAGCATCTTTCATTATGTCTTCAAAAGAAGCGGATTCAACAATAAGCATAAAAATATTTGAAAGGGCCTCAATTTAAAGATTTTTTGACGAAAAAGCAACTCCATGTTGATTTCCCATAAAATCTCCTTTAAATTAAACGCGCTCTTTATAAAAGACACATTAACGCGGAGTGGAGCAGCGGCAGCTCGCCAGGCTCATAACCTGGAGGTCGGCGGTTCGAATCCGCCCTCCGCAACCAGATTATTAACAAGCGACCGAGCTACGGGTCTCGTGGGCCCCGAGCGAGGAAGAACATTTAAAGGAAAGGGGTTCCCGAAAGGGGAAAACCTTGGTTGTCCCCTTTCGAAAAACTTGGCAGGGTAGCTCAGTTGGTTAGAGCGCAGGACTCATAAGCCTGAGGTCGTGGGTTCGAATCCCACCCCTGCTACCATGCAAAACATGCACCCTATGAATCAAATTTCCTTCACCTCTGACGTTCGCCGCCGCACTTCACTAACCTAGTGGAGTAACCTTGCATACAAACCAAATTCTAAGTAGACTCCACTAGAAAAAGTGGAGATTTTTTTACCAAAATAACCTTAAAACCATGTCCAACGGCTATAAAAAAGTGGCCTCCTACGAAGCCTCCAAAGAAGAATGTGACCACGTTCTCCTCCTCTACTCCGGCGGTCTCGACACCTCAGTTATGCTCAAATGGATTCAAGATGAGTTCGAATGTGAAGTCACCACGCTCACCATCGACGTTGGCCAAGACGAGTGTTTCGACGGCATCAAAGAAAAAGCGCTCGCCCTGGGCGCCAAAGAGGCCATTGTGGTCGACGCCAAAGAAGAGTTCGCCAACGATTGTCTCGCTAGGGCCATCAAGGCCAACGGCCAATACCAAGGCGAATACCACCTGTTCTGCCCACTTGGACGAGTCATGATCAGCAATGTAGCGGTACGAGTGGCCCAAGAGAAAGGCATCAAGGTCATCGCGCACGGCTGCACCGGAAAAGGCAATGACCAAGTTCGATTCGACAGCTACATCATCACGCTGGATTCGTCGCTCAAGGTCATCGCTCCAGTCAGAGAATGGGGCCTCGGTCGAGACGAAGAAATAGCCTACGCCAAGGAACACGACATCCCCATCCCAAGAAGTGTCGAAAAACCGTACGCCCACGACGACAATCTCTGGGGACGATCCTCCGAAGGTGCTGAAATCGAACACATCCACGAAACCCCAAACCTCGAAAACTTCCTCAAAATGTGCGTCCCCCCCGAAAAAGCTCCAGACGAACCCGAAATGGTCAAAATTTCCTTTGAAAAAGGGATCCCCACCGCCATAAACGGCAAAAAGATGTCCCTTGCCGAACTCATCCCCGAAGTCAATAAAATCGGCGGGAAACACGGTGTGGGCATCAGCTACATCGTGGAAGACCGAATCATCGGCATCAAAGCCCGAAACGTATTCGAAGAACCCGGCGCTGCAATCCTCATCCAGGCCCATCGAGGACTCGAACAGATCGTCTGCACCAAGGAAGAAACCGCCTTCAAACCCAACATCGACAAGAAATGGGGCGAACTTTGCTTCGCCGCCAAATGGCACGACCCGCTCATGACCGACCTCAATGCCTTCATCGACCAAATGAACGAAAAGGTCACCGGCGACGTCACGGTCAAAATCTACAAAGGCCACATCGCGGTCACCGCACTGGACTCACCGTACTCCCTTGTCGATGAAAACTTGGCCACCTTCATGAAGAGCGATCACCTCAACCAAAACGCCTCCGCCGGATTCATCGAGATGTACAACCTATCTCAACAGACGTACTGCAAGATGCGGAGCTCTAATCCCGAATAACCTCGGCCACAAACTGCCGAATTTCCTCATAATTCCCCGATTTGGGCAACAAAATATACGCCCCCGACACATTGAACGTCGAGTACAGGTAATTGCTCGTACTGATCACATTTCCCTGCTCAATCGCATAGTCACGATACTGTTTCATATACGATAAGAATGAAATGAGGTCCACGTCCGTATCCAGTGAATCCACCACCGTGTTGTACATTTGAATCACTTCATCCGCGTTTTCGAGCAATTTGAGCGATTTGAACTTATCCCGAACCGCTTCAATGATCTGTTGCTGTCGCACCGCTCGATCAAAATCACTGGTCGATTTTCGACTGCGCGCATATTTCAACGCCGTCACCCCATCAAAATGATGTTCCCCGGCCGACACCGAGAATGTCTCATACGTGAAGTTTGGCCCCGGATACATCGTGTCGTACAAATCTTCCTCAACCGTCACATCGATGCCCCCCAAAAGATCCACGATCGTCTCAAACGACGCCAAATCGATCACCACATACTTTTCCGGATACAAACCTGTGATTTCATAGATTTGGTCTCGCATCGAATCGATCCCATAGCGATAATAATACTCATTGATCCGACGCCCATTCACCGCTAAATCCCGTGGAATGCTGATCAAGTTCACTATTTCGGTCTGCTCATTCAGTGAGGCCAAAAGAATCGTATCGGTAAGACGCCCATGCGTTCCCAGCACCAAAACATCCAGCGTTTCATCCGCCTCCACAATCGTGGTCACATCTGCCGCGGCCAACAAACTGTCCATCGTTTGATCCTGCGTCGTCAATCGATCTTGCGCCTCCGTCAACTGAGCTTGAAGATTGAGCACACTCCCCTCATCATCCACCGTATCCACTCGTTTTTCCAGATCAATCACCCCTTCACGAACCCATCCAAACGCGTCATAAAGCACCATGTTTTCTTGACGCACATCCCCCAACTCCTCGATCAACGAGCTGACCTGATAATCCTTCATACGCAACTCACTGAGCACCTTTTTGTTCATAAAGATGAGCGCCCCCGTGACCACCACAAGCGCCATACAGACCACCACCACTCCCAATTTCGCCTCATGCCCAAGCACATGGTTTTTTGCCATCCGCTTCAGCTTTTTCACCGAACGATTCTGAGGATCGCGCTCCAAAAGTTCATTGCACCCCCGAATCACTGCCGCGTACTCATGATTCTTATAGAGTTCACGCAACACCCTCAATCGATCTTCCGTTCTGATGTATCCGACTTCGTGAGCCATTATTTCTTTTTGTTTTTAGGATTTTTACGGGAAGAGGTTCGTGGAGCAGCCCGTTTAGATGCAGGCGCCTTTGTCAGCTTTTTAAGAGGCGGCTTTTTCGCTCCCGATTTCCCAAACAGGTTCACCTCTTTTCTCGGTGCATCCAAATCGATTCCAATGCGCGCCTGAATCTCTTGGTCCACAAAGATCTTTTTGCGCCCATACTTCATACGTGAGTATTGTCGCACGATGTCACGAATCTTATCGCTCTTGCCTGCTTCGCTATAAATCGTTTCTAGCGAGAAGGGTCGTGAAGTCGCATTTTTGATATTGAGTTTGATGTATGCCTTGTAGTTTGAAATCCCAATCACATCCTGCTCGGTCAGCACCGGAGCATACTCTTTCGCCAGATATTCACCATCCTCTGCACCCACTTTAAACGACTGCAACGTCCCCACATTCCCAAACACCGCATCACGGATTTGAGTACTGGTAGAGCCAAATTTCGAAACCACCAACTGATTAATATATTGGTGAGCCATAATCAACGCCAAACGATACTTTCGAGCCTCAGAAAGAATCGAACAGAACGTATCGGTCGCAAAGTTTTGGAACTCATCCACGTAGAGATAAAAGTCCTTACGATCCGCCTCAGGCGTGTCCACACGACTCATCGCCGCCATCTGAATTTGCGCCACAATAACCAGCCCTAAAAGCTGTGTATTCAAATCCCCAATCTTACCCTTCGACAGATTGATGAGAAGGATTTTTTGCTCATCCATCGCCTTCCTAAAATTGAACGCCGACTTGGTCTGCCCAATCGTATTACGCATGATCGTATTCGTGATGAACGGCCCAAATTTCGAACTGAAATACGGAATCATTTCCTGACGCTCACGATCTCCAGTATTGGCATACTCATGCTCCCAAAACGACCGCACCACAGGATTGGTCACCTTAGAAACCTTGTACTTCATAAATTCATCATCCGTAAACATACGCGGCACATCGATCAACGTGGCCCCTTCATCTTTATCTTCCATCAACGTCAAACACGCATTTCTGAAATAGTGCTGGATACGAGGCCCAAAAATCTCATCCCCAAAAATCTTAATAAAAATCTCAGTCGCCTGACTAGACGCCATATCTTGCTGCTCCGGAGTTTCCGCCTCAAGGATATTCAATCCCATCGGCCGTTCCTGATCTGATGGATTGAAGACAATCACATCTTTCGCACGTTCCTTCGGCACATATTGCAACAAATCCTCGATCAAATCCCCATGCGGATCAATCACGCAAACCCCATCTCCATTCTTCATATCCTGACGCGCAAGCGATCCCAAATACACAGATTTACCAGTACCAGTTTGACCAATGACGTAGTGATGGCGTCGTCGATCCTTCCGAGCAAATCGAACATTTCGCTTCTCCCCACGATACACATTGTTCCCCAGCAAAATCCCCTCTTCAACGAGATCCTGAGGAGCCGGAAGCACTTTATAGCTCAACCAGTTGATCACCGGCGTCATGTTATAGCGACTGTTTGGAAAGTGAAAAATCGTGGCCAATTCCTCCGAAACAAGCAGCGACTTCTTCTCACCATACTGTAAATATCGATTTTTAAAATTGTGCCACATCACTGGTGTGTTGAGTACATCAATCCAATGAATAACCCGATGGCTCTGGAAATAGTTCATGGCCGGCGTTTTGAAAGTCGTAAACGCAAGCAATACGTTATTCAAAATTTTATCCAAGCGATCACCGGTTTTCGCAGAAGCCATCACACGAATCACCGCATCAAATCCATCTTGAATCGCCTTTTCTCCTACATGCTTGGCAATTTCTTCCTTGGTCTGAAGCATGCGCACATAGGAATCCCCACCCGAAGCACCAGGAGCATTCGATCCTTTCACGGCATTGTCATACCCAAAAATGAGCGAAACAAACACCGTATTCAATTGACCAATAATCGGAATTTTCGAGAGAAATCCTCCCTCTTTTTTCCCTTTAAACATCGCCGTTCCAAACGCTTCAGCTTTCTTCTGCCAATGATCCGATAAAGGTCGAATCACCATTTGAATCGTGGCATACTCCCCTTCCTCCAGCTTCGAAAACACATTCGTAAGATCATTCAACGGATCGTTCTCGATTTGTTTATACGTTTTGATCGGATACCATTTTTTTGCCGCCTCAAACAGATAGTACCCCCTCATCTTATTCCCCTTATCCCCAAATGCAGGCGCCTCATTTGTGATCTGAATGTCCGCATCCGAGTAAAACGTCGTGATCTGTTTTTCAACAAGTCCCACATATTCCTCATAGGTAGCCACGTAAAACTGAACCCTCTTAAACTGGGCGGCAACCTCAAAAGACACAATATCGCTCTGAAAAAGCCACACTTTTATCATGTTCAACGGACTGAGCTCCCGAATTTCCGAAAGCGCCCGATAAAGCTGCTCCATGATTCCAATTTTTTCCCGAAAATCCTTCTCTGTAGCTTTTTCCTTATCCTTTGGTGATTCCTCACGAGGGAGCGTCACTTTGATGAATCGCATGTCTGGTCGACGCTTCCATCGATACACATAACGCAACGCCAACCAGAACAGTTTCCAGCCGACATAGAGGCCGATTAGAATGATCAGGGTCCACACAGGATGATCGAGGATCCACTGCATCGATAAGAGTTTTAGCGCTTAAATAATCATATTATTTTAACACAAATCTCCAGATTGAACAACCTGGAGCGTATTGCGCCGTTTTTATAATGTTTTTTCCTAAAAAAGGGCCAGGAACCGACTCCCAAACCCATAAGAGAGAGCATTCACCAAAAATGAGATCGCAAACGCCTTGGGAAGCTTCAACTTCAACAGAGAAAAATAAACCAATGTTTCCACCACAATCACCCCAATTTCACCGATGTACAGGTAATAGCGAGCATCAACAAAAGAAGGTGCAACAAACCAGAAGTACGGCAGCGTAATAATCGAAGCAAGCGCCGCCACTCCTGCAATTTTCCTAATCCCCGCCTTTTCCTTAAACGCGACCTTCAAAAACAACAACGCAAAAATCACCTCCACAACCAGCGTGATCAAAAGCGCCAATAAAAAATTCTCTTCATACGTCATTCCGCCAACGTCATCGAATGTCTCTCCCGAAACCACACCAGGCCCTCCATCCGAAGAAATCTCAAACGTGGATTCACAAAACCGCTCAATCGCCATCCCCTCATCCGTCGTAATCAACTCATCCTCCGGCACCAATTCAAAATATTCACCACACTGATCATAATCGGAATCAGTATCATCTAAACAGGTCCAGTACTCATCACGATAGCGCCAATACTGGCCATCGTACATATCCCAACCTTGATCAGCATTTTCACAAGATGTATACGGCTGCGGCCCAAAATCTTCAATAAAAAAGTTGTTTCCATCCTCGGTCGTCCCCGTAACCGTGCAATGCGTAATCTCCCGATAATTCATGTAATACCCCTCGTAGATTTCACATCCATAATCAGGACACGTCGCAGAATAACTGTAAACTTGATAAGGCTCGAAAACCGCCCCCGGCTCGGGAAGGTTCTCCTCCTCGTCTGCCCATGGCGTATGGGTGTACCCGTAACAATCCACGGTGTACTCAACCATGCCATGATACGGCTCGCCATCCATCTCAAAATAAACATCGGTCCGTGTGAGGATCGCCACATCCGCAAATGCCATCTGTACAAAAAAAGACGATGCCACGATCGCCAAAACGAAGAAAGAAAAGCGCTTCAACATGGGAAGGGGGTTAGAATTTATCGCTAAAGTAAGAAATAAGATCCTTAATCGCCACACGTTCCTGCTTCATCGTATCTCGATCACGAACCGTCACTTTCTTATCTTCAAGTGAGTCGAAATCAAACGTCACACAATACGGCGTACCAATCTCATCCTGCCGGCGATAACGTTTACCGATCGAGCCGGTCAGGTCAAAGTCGGTCACAAAATGGCTAGAAAGCTCTTTCCAAACCTTTTCGGCGTCGCCATTGAGCTTGCTCGAAAGCGGCAATACCGCAACCTTAAACGGCGCCAAATGAGGAGCAAATCGCATCACAACACGCGTCTCTTTCTTGCCATCAGCCGTAGGCGCCTCCTCCTCGTCATACGCACTCAAAAGCACCATCAGAACAGAACGACTCAGCCCAAACGTCGGCTCAATCACGTGCGGGATATACTTCTCATTCGTCGTTGGATCAAAATATTGCAAATCCTGCCCACTCTTTTCCATATGATTTTTCAGATCAAAATCGGTGCGATATGCCAATCCATACAACTCCTTCCACCCAAACGGCGTGTCGTACTCGATATCCACCGTTCGCTTGGAATAGTGCGAAAGCTCATCTTTAGTGTGCTCACGAACCCGCGTTTTCTTCTTATCCAAACCAATAAACTCTGACCATCGATGCATCTCCTTCAACCACGCATCAAACGTCTTTTCCCATTCATCAGGCTTAATGAAGTACTCAAACTCCATCAAATCAAACTCCAACGTCCTAAAAATGAAGTTCCCAGGCGTAATCTCATTCCGGAAACACCGTCCCATACTCGCGATCCCGAACGGCAGCTTCTTGCGCATCGCCTCCTGGATCGTCTTAAAATTCACAAACATTCCCTGCGCGATCTCACCACGCAGATAAACCTTATCCGTATCATCTTGAACCGACCCAATAGAAGTCTCAAATAACAGATTAAAAACACGTGCATCCGTAAAATCTTGAGAACCACATTTGGGACACTTAATTTTGTTATCTTTAATCATTTTTGTGAGGTCCTTTAATCCCAACCCCTCAACTTTCGCCCCTTCAACAGCATCTTCAATCAAATGGTCCGCCCGATGGCGCGCCTTACACTCCTTACAATCCACTTGCGCGTCGTTGAAGTTCTCCACGTGACCACTCGCCTCCCACACCTTAGGGTTCATCAAAATCGCCGCATCCAACCCAACCATATCCAAGCGATCATGCACAAAAAACTTCCACCACGCCTCCGCAATATTCTTCTTCAATTCTGCTCCCAACGGCCCATAATCCCAGGTATTTGCCAGTCCACCATAAATATCAGAACCGGGAAAAACAAAGCCACGACGCTTACACAATGAAACGATTTTTTGCATCAAATCTTCAGACATTTGAGAGGGGTTAATTCTCTAACATTAAAGTCACTGGACCGTCATTGGTCAACTCCACTTCCATCATGGTCTGAAATTCGCCGGTCTCCACATGAACCCCGTGTCCTTTCAAAAATACCACAAATTTCTCATACAAAGCGTCTGCCTGATCTGGTGGAGCCGCATTGATCCATGCCGGCCGACGACCCTTCTTGCAATCTCCATACAACGTGAACTGCGATACCACGAGCGCCTCCCCTTCCACATCCAATAACGATTTGTTCATCTTGTCCTCCTCATCGCTAAAAATCCTCAAATTCACCACTTTCTCCGCCAACTGCTCAGCCTCTTTTTCGGTATCCGAATGGGTAACACCCACAAGCAGCACTAAACCGAGGCCAATTTTCCCCTTCACATCACCATCAACAGAAACTTGTGCACGAGACACACGCTGAAGCAGCACTCGCATAACGACCGTTATTAAAGGCTACTTCTCTTCTTTTTTAGCAGCGTCTTTCTGCTTGTTGCGCCAGTCCAAAACCGCATTCTGCAACACTTTCAAGAAAGATTCTGCGGTTTGGTGCGTCATGTTCACGCGACTCACCACCTTGATGGAGGTTGGCTTTACGTTCGGCATGATGTAACCAAAATCGAT
>CAZEDN010000018.1:4176-9604 GCA_964510905.1 uncultured Candidatus Peribacteria bacterium | reverse complement strand
GTTGCAGACCCCCGGGGAGTCGGAGTCGTTTCTACGCGATATTTTGACCCCTCATGAGGTCGAGCAAGTTGCGGAGCGCTGGCAGATTGTAAAGCGGCTTGCGGAGGGTATGCCACAGCGCCAAGTTAAGGACGAATTGGGAGTTAGTATTGAGAAGGTGACGCGTGGAGCCAAAGCTCTCAAGGCTAGCAAGGGTGGATGGAATTTATTTCTTTAGAATCTTTTAACTCATTTGCACTGGTGAATCGATACACCACATTAACGACCGAAATCCTTTCGGACACGGAGACGCCGATATCGCTCTATTACAAGCTGTGTCGTGATGAGCCGTACTCGTTTTTGTTTGAGAGTGCGGAGCAGGATGCGCGGATGGGGCGGTACTCGTTCATCGGGTTTGATCCTGTTGAGGTGCTTATGTTGGATGGGGATCAGGACCCTTTGGAGGCGGTGAAGGCAAAGATGGGAGAGTTTGAGGTGGAGGAGGGAGAAAGGGATGCGCGTTTTGGGGCTGGTTTTGTTGGGTATTTGTCTTATGAGACGATTCATCACTTTGAAAAGGTTTTACGACCAGAGAAGAAGGCTGCGATGGATGTGCCGGAGGGTGCGTTTTTTCTCCCGCGGGTGGTGATTGTTTTCGATCATATTAAGCATGTGGCGAAGTTGCATTATTTGGTTGAGGAAGGGGAGGATGGAAAGGAGCGTGTGGGTGAAATTTTGGCGCGATTGCAGGAGGCGGATGCGGTTCCGTTGGTGGAACCTGGGAAAGGTGTGGAGTTTGATTTGGAGCCGAGCAAGGAGGAGTTTTTACGGCAGGTGGAGGTGGGGAAGGAGCGGATTAGAGATGGGGAGATTTTTCAGGTTGTTTTGGGTCATTCGATGCAGGCCAAGACCGATAAGACGTCTTTTGAGTTGTATCGAGGGTTGCGGCATAAGAATCCTTCGCCTTATATGTATTTTATTCAGTTTGAAGGGTTTGCGGTGGCAGGTGCGTCGCCGGAGACGTTGGTTCGGGTTGAGGATGGAGAAGTTTTGGTGCGGCCTATCGCTGGTACGCGGCCGCGTGGTGCGACTGATGAGGAAGATAAGAAGTTGGAAGAGGAGTTGTTGGCTGATCCTAAGGAGCAGGCGGAGCATCGTATGTTGGTGGATTTGGGGCGGAATGATGTGGGACGGGTTTCGGATGGTGGGACTGTGGAGGTGCCCAATGAGATGTACATTCAGCGATTTTCTTCTGTGATGCACATCGTTTCGGATGTGGTGGGGAAGGTTGCGGCTGATAAGGATATGTTTGATGTGTTTCGGGCTTGTTTTCCGGCGGGAACGTTGACTGGAGCGCCTAAAATTCGTGCCATGGAGATCATTTCGGAGTTGGAAAATCGGCAGCGCGGCATTTATGGCGGTGCGGTTGGATATTTTGACTTCTCTGGGAATATGGATTTTGCGATTGCGATTAGAACTATGGTTTATAAAAACGGGACTGTTTATACTCAGGCGGGTGCTGGGATTGTTCACGATTCAATTCCTGAAAAAGAACACGAAGAGTGTCTCCACAAAGCTCAATCTTGTTTATCCATCTTATGAAAACTTTGATTCTCGACAATTACGATTCTTTTACCTACAACCTCTATCAATATGTGGCGGAGCTTGGGGGTGAACCTGTTGTGCATCGCAACGACCAGATTACTTTGGAGGAGATTGATGCGTTGGCGCCTACCCATATTATTATTTCGCCTGGGCCCGGGCATCCAGCCAAAGAAAAGGATTTTGGGGTGTGCAAAGCGGTTATCGAGCAGTTGACAGGCAAAATCCCGATTTTGGGGGTTTGTTTAGGCCATCAAGGCATCGCAATGGTGCACGGAGGTGAAATCATTCATGCCCCGGAGATAGTTCACGGAAAAATCTCACAAATGAAGCAAATGGGCGTCGAAAAATTGGGCGCGCCTAACATCTTGGACGATCTTCCCGAAACCTTTGGTGCAATGCGATACCATTCATTGATGGCCGAAAAATCTTCCTTCCCATCAGATCTAGCGATAACGGCAGAAACAGCGGACGACGAACTGATAATGGCGCTTCAACACAAGGAACAACCTTTGTATGGCATTCAATTCCACCCAGAAAGTATTGGAACGGAGGTGGGTAAGACTATTCTTAAAAACTTTCTCAATGTCTAAATCGTATACACAGGATCAGGCGGCCGAACTTATGCAGCGCATGCTGGAAGGCACCATGGAACAGGAGGAGATGGCGATCGTTTTGCGTGAAATGGCGGAACGGGGCGAGACGGTAGATGAGATTACGGGGATGGCGGGCGTGATGCGTTCGTTTGTTAATCCGGTGCGTGGGTATGAGGATGCTATCGATACGTGCGGAACTGGGGGATCGGGATTGTCGCGGATTAATACTTCGACTTTGGTTGCATTTGTTTTGGCGGCGGGGGATGTGAAAGTAGCGAAACATGGAAATCGTGCGGCTGGGGGACGTTGTGGTAGTTTTGATGTTTTGGAAGCGGTTGGTGCGTCGATTGAGCTCAGTCCTGAACAGGTTGAAAAGACGTTAAACACGTTTGGACTGGGCTTTATGTTTGCTCCGCTCTACCATCCCGCTATGAAACATGTGATGCCGGTGCGCAAGGAATTGGGCATTCGGACTGTTTTTAATATTCTCGGTCCGCTGACTAATCCTGCGTTTGTGCGTCGTCAGATCATTGGTGTTTCGGATCTAGCAATTGGTGAAAAAATTATTGAAGTGCTCAAGAATTTGGGTCATGAGCGCGCTTTAGTTGTGCATGGTGAAGATGGTTTGGATGAGATTACGGTGACCGGTCCAACTACGATTTTTGATCTGAAAATGGGGGATGTGGAGGCTTATACATTTGATCCTACCGAGCTGGGAATTGTTGCGGCTCCGTTTGAGGAAATAGAAGGGGGATCGACTGAGCAGAATGCTGAGATTTTCCGTGGGGTTTTGGATGGCTCGATTTATGGGCCGATGCGTGATCTTGTTTTGGTGAATGCGGCATCTGGATTTGTGTTAGCGGATCGTGTGGATGATTTTTCTGAGGGATATGAATTGGCGATCGATGTGTTGGACAGTGGGAAAGCGCAAGACCTTCTTGGAAATTACACTAAATTTACCCAAGCGTTATGAGTTTTTTGCAGACCATTATTGAAGCGAAAAAGCGTGAGGTAGAGCGTCTTCAACAGGAGCAAACTACTGAAGTGAAACGTGTTGAGGAGTGTCGTCATGTGTTTTGTCGGGCGCTTGAGAAGGATCCTCATGTTTCGCTGATTGCGGAGATCAAAAAGGCGTCGCCGAGTGCTGGCGTGATTTGTGAAGATTTGGATCCGGAGGCTCTGGCAAAGGCTTATACTGTTGCGGGGGCAACGGCGATTTCTGTGGTGACGGATCAGGAGTTTTTTCAGGGAAGTGTGGATTTTTTGAAGGCGGCTCGTAAAGTGACCGATTTACCGATTTTGAGGAAAGATTTCATTATTGATGTGTCTCAAATTTATGAATCTGCTGAGATTGGCGCGAATGCGATTTTGTTGATTGCGGCGGTGCTTACCGAGACGGAATTGAGTGATTTTCGTGAATTGGCGGAGTCGCTTGACATGGATGCGTTGGTGGAGGTTCATGATGAGGAAGAATTGGAGAAAGCGCTTGCTTCTGGGGCGATGATGATTGGTGTTAATAATCGTGATTTAAAGACTTTTGAGGTTAATTTGCAGACTACATTTGATTTGGCGGAGCGTATGCCTGAGGGTGTGGTGTTGGTTTCGGAAAGTGGTGTAAAGGAGCGTATAGATGTGGCTCAACTTCGAGGGGTGTCTCATGGTGTTTTGGTGGGAACTTCGCTTTTAAAATCGGACGATGTGGAAGCAAAAGCGCGTGAGTTGGTTCTCAATCGACCATTATTAAAGGTTTGTGGAGTTCAAGATGTTGAGATTGCTCAGTTTTGTGAGGAGAATGGCGTGGATTTTATTGGTTTGAATTTTGTGAAGGACAGTCCTCGTTATGTGGACCCAGAGATGGCTCAGCAGATTGTTGACGCGGTTTCGGATGTGAAAACGGTTGGTCTTTTTGTTGATGAGGATGTTGAGTTTGTGAATGAGTTAGTGCGAAAATTGGAGTTGGATTTTGTTCAGCTTCATGGGAAAGAGGATGAGGCGTATTGCGAAGCGGTGGAGTGTCCGATTATCAAAGGGTTCACGAATGTAGATGAGGTGAAATCGTTCCAAAATGTGATTGAATTCCCTTTGCTTGATCTTGAAAAAGGTTCTGATGGGGTGATTCATATGGAAAAAACTCATGAGGGCCCGTATTTTCTTGCTGGCGGGCTAACGCCCGAAAATGTTTATGGGGTTGTGGACGAGCTTGAAAAAAGAGCGGCTCCGCCGCTGGTGGTTGATGTGGCTCGCGGAGTAGAAACTGATGGCAAAAAAGATACAGAAAAAATTCTTAAATTTATTAACCAACTTGAATCATGTTAGTTGTCATGCATCGGTCTGCGACCGAAGATCAAATTCAAACTATTGTTGATGCTGTTAAGGATATGGGACTGGAGGCAAAAGTGCTTCCTGGAGGTCATTTGACTGCGATTGGAATCATGGGAAATACCGGATATGTGGATGGGGATGCATTGATGCATTTTCCAGGGGTGAAGGAGCTAATTCATGTGTCGAAACCGTACAAATTGGTGAGTCGTGAGTGGAATCCGGAGGATACGATTGTTGAGGTTGGGGATGTGAAGGTCGGAGGTGGAGATTTTGTGGTGATTGCGGGGCCGTGTTCTGTTGAATCAGAGGAGCAAATTATGGAGGCGGCACGTGGAGTTAAAAAGGCGGGTGCAAATATGTTGCGCGGAGGAGCGTTTAAGCCGCGAACTGGTCCGTATTCGTTTCAAGGTTTGGAGGAGGAAGGGTTGAAGTTTTTGCGGAAAGCAAAGGAAGAAACGGGACTTCCAATTGTGACTGAGCTTTTGTATGCGAAAGATTTGGATTTGGTGTGTGAATATACGGATGTGATTCAAATGGGTACGCGAAACATGCAGAATTTTGAGATGTTGAAGGCGGTGGGGCGTACGAAGAAGCCGGTTTTGCTCAAACGTGGTGCTTCGGCGCTTTTGGAGGAGTTTTTGTTGGCGGCGGAGTACATTTTGAACGAAGGAAACCCTAATGTGATTTTGTGTGAACGCGGAATTCGAACGTTTGAGACGGCGACTCGCAATACTCTGGATCTCAATATTGTGCCGCTCGTAAAGCAGCTTTCTCATTTGCCGATCATTGTTGACCCTAGTCATGGAACAGGTTTGTATTCGCTTGTAACGCCGCTTTCGAAGGGTGCACGAGCTGTGGGAGCTGATGGGATTATGGTTGAGGTTCATCCGGATCCTAAGGTTGCGCTTTCTGACGGCAAACAGTCGCTC
>CAZEDN010000018.1:0-4166 GCA_964510905.1 uncultured Candidatus Peribacteria bacterium | reverse complement strand
GATAATTTTGATAATCTGATGAAAGAAATTAACCGCATGAATGTATGACGAAGCGAGGACAGTTCGGAAAATTTGGAGGACAGTATGTGTCTGAATTGCTCATGCCGGTTTTGGAGGAGATGGAGTTTGGTTTTGAAAAGTATCGAAATCATGCGAAATTTAAAAAAGAACTCATCCATCTGTTGAAGACGTATTGTGGGCGACCGACCCCTCTTTATCATGCTAAGCGATTGTCTGAGAAGCTGGGATTTAAGGTTTATTTGAAGCGGGAAGATCTGGTTCATGGAGGTGCACACAAGACGAACAACACGTTGGCGCAGGCGCTTTTGGCTAAAACTATGGGGAAGAAAAAGTTGATTGCGGAAACGGGTGCTGGGCAACACGGTGTTGCGGTGGCGATGGTTGGTGCTTTGATGGGTATGGAAACCAAGATTTTTATGGGGGAGGTGGACATTGAGCGGCAGTCGCAGAATGTTTTGCGTATGGAAATGTGTGGGGCTGAGGTGATTCCTGTTGAGTCGGGTTCAAGGACGCTCAAGGATGCGATCAATGAGGCGTTGAGGTACTGGGTGTCGCATTCTCAAGATACGTTTTATGTGTTTGGATCTGTGGCTGGGCCACATCCTTATCCTACGATGGTGGCTGAGTTTCAGAGCGTTATTGGTGAAGAGGCGCGTTATCAGATTTTGGCGTATGAGAAAAAGTTGCCCAAAGCGGTGATTGCGTGTGTGGGAGGAGGAAGCAATGCGATGGGGATTTTTAAGGAGTTTGTAAAAGATCCAAAAGTGAAACTGTTTGGGGTTGAAGCGGCGGGGAAAGGTGTTAATACCAAGGAACATTCTGCCACGATCACGAAAGGGTCTGTGGGGATTTTGCATGGGTCTGAGTCTTATGTTTTGCAGGACGAGTATGGACAGATTCAGGAGGCACATTCGGTGGCACCGGGGTTGGATTATCCGGGGGTTGGGCCTGAGCATAGTTTTCTTTATCAAAAAGGTCGCGTGAAGTATGGAACCATCACAGACAAACAGGCCAGTAAGGCATTTTTTGAACTTTCCAAGTTGGAAGGCATCATCCCGGCAATCGAATCGTCGCACGCTGTGGCTTTCCTTAAAAAACTTCCTCTCAAACTGCGCAAGAGAGATGTGGTGATCGTGAACTTGTCCGGGCGCGGCGATAAAGACCTTCTCGAAATGCAAAAACACTTTAAATCCAAATGATGTTTAAATTTGTTCCTTTTACCGTGCTAGGCGATCCCACGCCCACCAAATCTCTCAAGGTCATTAAGGATTATGTGAAGGGGGGTGCGACCATGCTGGAGTTGGGTCTTCCGTTCAGTGATCCTGTGGCGGATGGGCCGGTGGTTCAAAAAGCGGATCAGCGGGCGTTAAAAGTGGGCATGAATACAGACAAGGCGTTTGAGTTGATCGAAAAGGTGCGTAAATTCACAGATGTTCCTATCGGACTTATGTTGTACGCGAATTTGGCTTATGTTTATGGTTTGGAACGGTTTTATAAGAAGGCTGCGGAGGTGGGTGTGACTAGCGTTTTGATTCCGGATTTACCGCCTGAGTCGGTGCATTGCAAAAAGGCGCTTAAATTGGCGAAAAGGTATGGTTTGCAGCAGGTTTTTATCGTGTCGGAATTGACTTCTGCTAAACGGCTTAAGATGATTGCGAAAGTGAGTCGTGGATTCATCTATTTGGTCAGCACACCAGGAGTGACCGGTGTTCGCAAAGATTTATCACCCAAGATGAAAAACGCGATCCAGCGTGTCAAAAAGTCTACGAAATTACCGGTTTTGGTCGGATTTGGCGTGAGTGAGCGTAAACACGTCCAGGCGATCCAAAAAGCGGGCGCCGATGGGGCGATCGTGGGCAGTCGTTTGGTGACGTTGATTGAGGAGGGGAAGTTGAACGATGTTCAGAAGTTAGTGGCGCGCCTTGTGGTGAAATAACCGCAACGCATACCACCCTGCAAATCCCGCAAACACAGCATTCAGCCAAAAGAATATCCAGTTCATTTCGATGTAACTAAAGAGCGCAATCAATATGCTGCCGAGAAATAGTGCGCCGTTTCGTTGTGCGGTGCCGTTGGGGAGGATGTAGCCGATGCCGATTCCGGTGAGTCCGATGATGAAGTAGATCGTGTTGTTTCCTTCAAACAGTGTTAATGACCAGATGATGAGTGCCAGTCCAGCTATTCCAATGATCCCTGCATCGAGGCGGTCGTCTGTATCGAGCATCATTAAAACGCTGGATAGGTTTACGAGCATTTGTAGAATCACGAAAAAGAACGATCCACCGTCCATATAATTCAAAATTGAATAGGCCAGCATTACCAAACCCCCAATAGCAAATAGCCAATTTTTGGTAGAGCGAACGGGATGCGGGACTTTTTTGGCAGGATACGCGGCGCCGATTACAAGAATGACTGCGCCGAAAATTCCGATGAGGGAGGGGAGGTCCATGTCATCATTCTATCATAATTGTGGAAAAATTTGGCTCGCTAGGCCGCTACTCCGGCAGAGACTTGTCCGTCGCTTTCTCCTCCACCGACTTGTTCTAGGTCGCTTCGTTCTCCGCCAGTTTGTGGTGCATCGTCTTCTTGCTCTCTGCCACCTTGTGCTCCGTCGTCCTCTTCTCTAGGACGAATGAGTAAGTGAGAGAAGCGGTTGCGTTCAGGATTTCCGATCACTCGAATACCTCTTTCTTCAGGCCTTATATTCAAGAATAAGATGAGGTGATTGGGTTTTTTTGAGCTGGGTCTGAGAGCGGTGTGGGGAGGAGCGAGTAAACGAGCGGCTTCCCGAATACGGTAGTAGCCAACGAAACGTTGGAAAGGTACGTGCCTTCTTGCTGCTCGGAGATCATCTCCGAAGGCGGAGTCGTCTACCTGATAGGTTGTTCCATGGGGGATGGTATCTTCGTGTACAATTACTGTATCTCCTTCCATGGCATAATGTTCAGATAGGGCGCTTCTTTGATAGCCATTCGCGGCCTGGATCTCCCACTTGCTGAGGAGATAGGCAGCCAATCGTTCCATGAGTACGGGGCTCACTTTGTTCTCAAACCACATGTCGCGTTGCCTATCGAAACGTTTGAGGTGATCGAAATGTTCATAATGCGGCCACGCCACTCCCACAAGGTTGGTGTCTAACGTTTGTCCTGTTAATCTCACGCCTTCAAACGCTTCATCAGGGAGATTGAGATAGACCGATCCTCTTTCCATGAATTCGGCAAGCGCTTCTGGCGTGCCGAGTTCCGTATCCACCACTTCGACGAGATGGGGCCAGACTTGATTGGCAACAACTTCTATTCGAACGGCTTCACTCGCTTCTAATGCGGCTTGGATCTCGGTATCGGCTTCGATGAGATCTCCCACCATGACTAGTTCACGATTTCCCATGGCTTCTTGCATAGCAGGGGTTAGCTGCCCCCTGTGCCAGACGCGATGATGCCCTTTTTGAATATGGGCTCGGACCCATTGGTCGGGTTTATATGCTCTTGAAACATAGTCTCCATCGTCTTCTGCGACTTCTGTGAGGGTTCGGTTTATTTCGTCGGCTTCTCCGGCCGTTTGAACCACAAAATCACCCCTTCGGAATTGATGAGGTCCTTCGGGTTCGCGGAATTCAGGACTATTAGGCATGAGTGTTATTTTAGGAACAGGAGATTATTCTATATCCGTTGTCCTGAATTTGTCAATGTTCACCCTAAAGATACCGCGCCTTATTCACATTATGTTCGTCGTTCGTGGTGGCGTAGATGGTTTCGCCGGTTTCGGCTGCGGTGAGGAAGTACCAGTATGGGCTATCTTGAGGATAGAGTGCGGCTTCGATTGAGCTCAAACCGGGGTTGGAGATAGCGGTGGGTGGAAGACCGGGGTATTTGCGTGTGTTGTATTCGGAGTCGATTTGGAGGTCATCGTATGTGATTTCGGATTCGCCAGTGATGTAGTTCACGGTGGAGCACATGCCCAGCACCCAGTTGTTGTCGTACCGTTTCCAGAAGATGCCGGAGACGATGGCGCGGTCCTCTTCGGAGATGACCTCTTTTTCGATGATGGAGGCGGCGATCACGATTTCGTCTAGGGTGCGGCCGCTGGCTTCGATGGCGGTGATGTTTTCATCGGTGAGCACTTTTTGGTCGAAGGTATCGAGGAGG
>CAZEDN010000017.1:0-9792 GCA_964510905.1 uncultured Candidatus Peribacteria bacterium | reverse complement strand
GAATTGAAAGGACTTTCATAATCCCCGAATGAATCGGCAGGTCCTGAGGCAGGCTCATCCTTGGCAAGATCAAAAGGAGAAGGTTCGGCACTCGACTCAGGTTTGGGCTCCGGTGTAGGTGTAGGTTCAGGAGCGGGTGGTTCCGGTGTAGGTGCTGGCGAAGGATCACCCGAAGCAGGAGCATCAAACGATGCCGCCAAATCAAAGGGTGACGGCTCTGCCGAACCCGCATCCTGTTCAGAGGACGCAACCTTAGCCGCCTCCGCTTCTTGAACCGCCTCACTCGGCTTATCCAATGCATCCTCAGTGGCCTGTTCCGCCACCGCTAAGTCGGGCGTGGCCAACCCTTCATCCTTCTTTGGAGTATTCGGTTTACGTCGTCGCGGCTTGCGTCGACGCTTCTTTTTAGCAGGTTTTGGAGTATTTCCCCCATCCTTGGCAGGATCTCCATTCGCCTTGGCATCATCGTCTGGCATACCAAAAAGTTAATTCCTTCTCTTAATTATACCAGAAAATTATCAATCCATCAATACATCAAACACCTCCTGACTCAATTGCGCCTTTGACGCCCTCAATGAACGCGGGTTTCTTCCATAAAACAACGAAAAATCGCCCGATTCTTCTCCTAGAACCGACGTCGTATTGCCCACCAATAGATCGACACCCTTGGCTTTCCACTTTTTTTGAGCATTTTCCATCAATCGATCCGTTTCCAACGCAAATCCCACCACTTTCTGGTCCGAACGCTTCATCTCCATCACCTCCTTTAAAATGTCCGGATTGGCCACCATTTCTAAGGAGTATTCAGACTGTTTTTTGAGTTTTGATCGAGAAGTTTTTTTCGGTCGATAATCTCCCACCGCAGCCGCTGAAATAAAAACATCACAATCTAAAAAATGAGATTGCACCGCTTTCCTCATTTCTTTCGCCGTCTTCACGCGAATGATTTCAAACACATCCCCGTAATCCACATCCACCACTCCAGAAACCACCGTCACTTCAGCACCCCGGCAAAAAGCAGCTTTAGCCAACGCTAAACCCATTTTCCCACTCGAACGGTTGGTCAACACACGAACCGGATCCAGCGGCTCCTCTGTTCGTCCCGCCGAAATGAGCACTCGCTTACCCTTTAAATCTTGTATGGTGAGCGCCTTTTCCGCCTGCAACAAAATCGTCTCCAATGAAGCCAAATGACCCGCTCCATAAATTCCACACGCCAACTCCCCTTCTACCGGATCAACAATCGTCACCCCAATCGTACGCAACTTCTCCAGATTTTCTTGGACAATGGGATGTTCCCACATCGCCGTATTCATGGCCGGCGCAATCACCACAGGGCATTTTGCCGCCAAAAGCACCGTCGTCATTAAATCATCCGCCAATCCCATCGCATAACGCCCAATGATGCTCGCGGTCGCCGGCATGATCATCACCAAATCCACATCCTGTAAAACGCCCACATGGGGCATGGGATCCGACAACGATTCATCAAACATTTTGGTCCATACATGGTTCTGCGACACCGCATGAAACAGTTGAGGGCTAACCAATTGAGCCGCATGCCGACTCATCATCACATGCACGTCTGCACCCTGTTTTTTCAGTGCACGAACCATCTCAAGCGACTTATACATCGCCACGCTGCTCGTGACCCCCAACAGGATTTTTTTTCCTTTAAACATTCAATAAAACGTTATCGATCAATCGTGTGTCCCCTATTTTAGCAGCAATCGCCGCCACCGCCGAATGGTTCACCGTTTCCAGTGACGCCAACGTTTCCGCATCCCGAATTTCCGCATACGATAAATCGATCCCGGGATGAACCAAACCGTCCCGCAACGATTTCTCCAAAACCTCCACCCGCCGCTCACCTTGTTCAAATAATTTACTCATACTTCCCAGGGATTGGCTTAGTAATAGGGAAAGTTCGCGTTCTTTTTTTGAGAGATAAGCGTTGCGCGAACTCATCGCTAACCCATTCACCTCACGAACCGTCGGCTCCACATGCAACCGAATTTCTGGGAAATATTCTCGAATCAACCAATCGATCACCCTGGTCTGTTGATAATCTTTTTGCCCAAAATAAACATCAGTCGGTTGGACGTGCTCAAACAAACGCTTCACGACCGTCGCCACTCCTAAAAAATGGTCCGGTCGATCCTTCCCACACAAAACACTCGCCAGCTCGGCCGGTGGTTCAATACGCTCCACATTATCCACTCCTTCCGGATAAATTTCCTCCATAGTAGGACACCAAATTTCATCCACTCCCTCCTCCTCCAAAAGCGCACGATCGCGCGCTTCATCTCTGGGGTATTGCTCAAAATCTTCTCCCGGCTCAAACTGTGTCGGATTCACAAAAATACTGACCACAACCTTGTCGCAATCCCTTTTCGCCGCACGGACCAAACTCAAATGACCCTCGTGCAGACTCCCCATTGTTGGTATGAACCCCACCGTTTTCATGGTGAAGGGAATATACCACGTTCCACCTCATCTTTAAACGTGGAAACCGCCTCTTGGATCACCGAACGCAAATCCGCGTACTGCTTAACAAATTTCGGAGTGAAATCTTTGAACAAACCCAAGATATCGTGCGTCACCAAGATTTGGCCGTCGCACTCCGACCCCGCACCAATGCCGATCGTTGGGACTTTCAGCGCATCGGTTATTCGCTTCGCCAAATCGGCCGGAACACACTCCAAAATCACCGCAAAACATCCTGCCGCCTCCAATGCCTTCGCCTCCTCAAATATAGCCTCAGCCTGTTCATCGGTCTTGCCCCGCATGCCCATTTTTTCTTCGTCCTGCGGCTTGAGACCGGTGTGCCCCATCACCGCAATTCCAGAATTCACAACAGCACGACACATCTCGGGCCGCCCCTCAATTTTAACCGCTCTCACTCCTGTTTCTTCCACCATTCGATTTGCATTCTCAACCGCTGACACCTCGGTATCACACGAACCTTTCGGCAAATCCGCCACCACCAAACCACCCGTATGTCCACGCATCACCGCCTGAGTGTGCCGAATCATGTCCTCCATCGTCACAAAATGGGTGCTCTCATACCCGAGCACCACCATTCCCAACGAATCCCCCACCAAAAGCACATCGATCCCCGCCTCACCCAAAATTTGGGCCATCGGAGTATCATACGCGGTGAGCGCAACAATTTTCCGATGGCCCTTAAGTTGACGAATAGAATCCGGCATTTACTCGGTCAATTCTAAATCTTCAAGCCCTCCAAACATTTCCTCTATCTCAGCCTCAAACGATCCCATATCGAAATCTTCGTAGTAATCGGCATCGAACCCATCCATGTTGAATTCAAAGCCGTCACTGGTCATATCCATAAACGAAAGACTGACCCCCATAAGTCCCATTACAAACGCCGCGACCAACGCAATAACCGCAAACACAATCGCAGACACAATGATCAACACCAACGCAGCAAAAAATCCATAATCAAACACGCGCTTCATCATGAGGAAGTACAAAACGATCACCCAAATCGCCGCTAAAAAGCCAACGACCGGAATAACGGTGAGTACCATCGGCGCCAACATGAAACAGTACAAGGTCATGAACCCTTTCATCCCAAACTCCTTTTTCCCCTTATAAAAAGCACTAATGATCCCATAAAGAAGTGCCATGAACACCAATCCTAAAATAATTCCCTGGACCCAACCTTGAAGCATCTGCATGGGACCATACATCGCCGTGAAATCGATACCTCCCAAATACGGATTGTCTCCCATTTTATTAAACGCCATCCACGTCTTGAGAACTTGGGCCGCCTGCACGATCGCATAGATGATCAACGCGATCACAAAATATTGGGAATTGGTTGCAACACGTTTCATCGCATCGCCTTTCCCTAGGATGATTCCTTTGAGGTCACCCACAAATCCAGATGTTCCTTCCATAATTTTGGAGGGTTAAGATTAAATAGGATTAAAAAAATCAATAAGGGCCCACATAAAGACCCCCATAAAGGTTGGCCGCATCAAGGCCAGAAAACAAACTAAACACCACGAACAAAACCACCGCCACGCCAATCACCGAGATGATCGACTGCTCCATCGAGAGGTGCTTCACTTCCATGAGCGATTTCACAATGAGCACCACCATCCAAATCGCCACCACAAAACTCAACACCGGTAAAACATTCAAAAGCCCCACTACATATCCAAATCCCACAACTCGCAACAACGCATGAAACGACCCCTTGGCCTTAAAGATCTGCTCCGCCGCCACATGCAGCAAAAAAATCGCCGCAATCACCAACACAAACGCTAAGATTGAATTTTGAAACGCTTCCCATAAGGTCGGCCGATAGATCACCAACCCATAGCGTACCGGAAAAGCCACAGACCCGATCGCCCCGGCGACAGACCCTAGCGCAATCATCAAAATCGCAGCGCCGGTCGCGTGCCGATCACTCGCCACAGAACGAATGATATCCTTATCCAATTGAGCCACCTTGAGGGCCCGCCGAAACGCTTGCTGGAGGTGCATGGGGTTATTTTACACAGTCTCGTCACCCTCCGCAAACGCGCGCTCACACTCCTGCTCCAATCGCCGACACAAACTCCGCCTGTTCTGGAACCACCATGGTTCGCCCATACAATGCACCCGCATCTAGAATCGTATCCAAAATTTGCTGCATTTTGATCAACTTCCCGGTCAAAACGATCGTCTCCAATCCCTCTGCCTTAGACGCAAACACCGCGGCCGTAGCAATCGTCTGCCCAATCAAATTCGCAATCCCCGCCGCCAAATCTTCCCTCCTAAAGTCGATTTCCTCCTCCGCGCGCAACACCTTCCCCAGATTGGATGCGGTGGTTTCCGCCTTCACGCGTCCAATCGCCCGTCCAACAACTTCTCCCACACTCAAATCCACCTTGCTTCGATCCCCGGACTCAAACAATTTCATCAATACCTCCGGATCCACTTCTTCCAACAACAATTTCGAAAGACTCATGAACGTTCCGCCCCCCACACCGGTTCCTCCGACATGTTTAAACTCATCCCCTCGAACCGCCACCATACAAGTCCCCGTTCCCATACTCACCGTCAAACAGTCTTCCCCAAACAACCACTTCCCCCCCTTCCCAATCGCCTCAATCTCATCCACTCGGACCACCGGGATTTCGCCCACAAACTCCTCGCACGCATGGGTCTTCCCTCCAGTTACCCGAATCTCTTCCACTCCCGTTAAATCGATCGAACGATCCATTAAAAAATCCTGAATCGTCTTGGTCGAAACATCGGCCCGTTCATAAGGATCCGCGCTCATCATTTTACCCCCCTCCCAACGGAGAACATCAATCGTCGAACCACCAAAATCGATAGAGAGGTGTTGCATGCAGCCAAAATACCACCCTTTCACCCGCCCACAAATTAATTCGGCCCATAAAAATCTATTTTGCCAATCCTTCTTCCCATAAAAGCATTTCCGAAACGGAACAAAGTCGCTAAAATGCCACCGTTCTATTTAACCCAAGAGATATGTCTCTTCCCACAATTGCGTTCCTTGTCGGCATCGCCGTCTTGGTATACGCCGTCATCTCCGTGGTCAACGTGCTCAGTCACAAACCCGGAAGCAGCTCCATGCAAGAAATCGCAGGAGCCATTCAAGAAGGTGCGATGGCCTTCCTCAATCGTCAGTTCAAAACCATCGCCGTTTTTGCCATCCTGTTATTCTTGGTGATGGGCTTTGGCCTGCCGCAAGGACAACACCACGATGGCTACTTGATCGCGCTCGGCTTCATCGTCGGAGCATTTTTCTCGGCACTTGCCGGTTATATTGGAATGGGCATGTCGGTCCGCGCCAATGTTCGCACCACCAATGCCGCCAAAAGCGGACTGAAAGAAGCCTTAAAGGTGGCTTTTCGTGGAGGAACGGTCACCGGATTCTCGGTGGTTGGACTTGCTCTGCTCGGTGTGAGCGGATTTTATCTGTTATTCACCAAAGTTTGGGACGTTCCCGCTGGATACGCACCTGAACTGTTGATTGGGTTCGCATTCGGAGCCTCTCTCGTTTCCCTCTTCGCCCGTGTGGGAGGAGGAATTTATACGAAGGCGGCCGATGTAGGAGCCGATCTAGTTGGTAAAGTTGAAAAAGGAATTCCTGAGGATGATCCCCGAAATCCTGCCGTTATCGCCGATAACGTAGGAGACAACGTTGGAGACTGTGCTGGAATGGGAGCAGACCTATTTGAGACTTACGCCGTGACATTGATCGCTGCAATGATTTTGGCAGCCTCAACACTTCTCGACACAGCAGGAGTAATCGTCATCGAATTCCCGCTCATTTTGGGAGCAATCGCTGCAGTCTCTTCGATTCTAGGAAGCTATTTTGTACGACTTGGAAAGAACGAAAACATCATGGGCGCTCTATATAAAGGGACTCTTTCGACGGGAATCTTGTCCGCGATTGGATTCTATTTCGCCGTAAAATGGTTCATGAATGGTGACATGATGGTCTTCTACACCACACTCGTGGGTCTCGCCATTACGTTCTTCATTTTTGTGATCACCGAATATTACACATCAACAAGTTACAGCCCCGTTAAGAAAATCGCTGAAAGCTCCAAAACAGGCGCTGGAACCAACATCATCAGTGGACTCGCCGTGGGCATGATCAGCACGTTCTGGCCAGTATTGCTCATCACCGCAGGTATTGGAGTATCCTACTGGCTCGGAGACGCTTCAACGCTAAACAGCGGAATCTACGGAATCGCTATTGCAGCCGTGGCCATGCTCTCCACTACAGGAATGGTTATCGCCATGGACTCATACGGTCCAATCACTGACAACGCAGGAGGAATCGCAGAAATGACTGGCCTTCCTGAATCGGTCCGAAAAAACACCGACGCCCTCGACGCGGTCGGGAATACTACAAAAGCGGTCACCAAAGGGTACGCGATCGGCTCAGCAGCCCTCGCCACTTTGGTACTCTTCCAGGCTTACAACGAAAAGCTCATGGCCAACAGCGCAGGCGAAGAGTTCCTCTTCAGTCTCACCGATCACCGCGTGATCATCGGACTATTCCTCGGAGGCATGCTCCCCTTCCTCTTCAGTGCACTCGCAATGGAGGCGGTCGGGAAAGCGGCTCACCAAGTGGTAGAAGAAGTACGTCGACAATTCAAAGAGATCAAAGGAATCATGGAAGGCAAAGCAAAACCACAATACGACGTCTGTGTGGACATCGTGACCAAGGTTGCCCTCAAGCAAATGATCCTCCCTGGACTCATAGCCGTGGGAACCCCACTCATCGTTGGATTTGGCCTCGGCCCTCACGCCCTCGGCGGTTTACTGGCTGGAGTGATCATTTCTGGACTTCTCATGGCTCTCTCCATGTGTAATGGAGGAGGCGCTTGGGACAACGCTAAAAAATACATCGAAGACGGCAATCTCGGTGGCAAAAACTCAAACGCCCACCATGCTGCCGTTGTTGGAGACACAGTCGGTGATCCTTATAAAGACACCGCCGGTCCCGCTCTCAATGCTCTCATCAAGGTGATCAATACAATCGCTTTGATCATCGCACCAATGATTGCGGTGTGGAGCATTTGGGGATAGCGACAGGAAGCGAAGCGATCCGGTCGCCTTCCCAGAAACGTGAGGCATATCATCACAAAGAAGGAAAATCCGCTGGGTAGAGGGACTAAATGTGTGATATGATTCCCCCCTATGAGAACCTCCCATCAACCCATTAAAGTCGCGTTTAAAATCGATAAAATCGTCGATGGACACGCGACTTTATTGTCGGAGGAAATTGGTGAAATACGCTGGCCCGTCGAAAAACTTCCCAAACAATACAGTGAAGGCGACACCCTCTTTCTTGCTGCTTGCGAAAACGAAGACTGCGATCACCTCACACACTTAAGAGAACTCTTGGAAGAGTTGGTGAGCTAGACAGCCTACTCGCCGCCTTCCTCCTTCTTATCGTCACCACCCTCTTTCTCAGCGCCTTCTTCCGCGCCTTCCTCACCTTCAGCACCCTCTTCGCCTTCTTCACCTTCCTCGCCTTCTTCAACGATTTCTTCTTCCTCTTCTTCCTTAGGTGCAACAACGGTTGCGATGGTTCCCTCTTGATCGGTCAAAACTTCGATCTTATCGGAAATTTCCAAATCACTCACATGAATGGACGTATGGAAATCTTCCAACCCAGAAATATCCACTTCAATGGAGTGAATCAAATCACCAGGTAAACATTTCACTTCCAACTCAGTAATATTGGTCATCAACATACCAGCCAAATCCTTAACCGCAGGTGCAATACCCACAAACTCAAGAGGAATATGGGTATGAACCACTTGATCCATGCGCACATTGATAAAATCAACATGCTTGATTTTTCCACTAACTGGATCGTACTGAACGTGTTGAACCAGAACCTTGACCGGTTGCTTTTCTCCTTCCACTTCAAGATCGATGATCGTGTTTTCCCCCGCTTGCTGATACACACGACGGAACGTTTGATAATCCATCTGGATCGACAAATTTTCTTTACCCGAACCATAAAATTCGGCAGGAATGATGCTCGCCCCACGAAGGTGGTTTGGCTTCATCGATGCGTCACGCTTTTGGGCAGAAAGTTGTACGGTGTCCATAAATTCTTAGATACAGCAACGTGGATACTAACGAAAAAGTTCAGGACTGACAAGAGAAAAAAACACCAAAGGGGTAAACCCCTGTTTTCCCCCTTTGGGTAACCCCCTTCCTCATAAGGTTATTCATGAAAATTGTTTCCGCTAAACTCCATTATTATCGCAACCTCGGGACCCACAAGACCCGTAGGTTGCTATAATATCGTGCGCTCCACCAATTTTCACTCATGTCCTTGATAACCGACAATTCATCTGCTACCGTTTACGAGCTATATTTTCACTATTTAACAGAAGTAAAATGGGCAAAATGCAACAGATGAAAGATCTCTACAAACTCCAAAAACAGGCCAAAGAGGTCAAAAAAAAGTTGAAAAACATCCACATTGAGGCCGAAGAGGGTGGTTTTAAAATCATCATCAACGCCGAACAAGAACCGATTTCTGTAGAAATCAGCGATGAAGCCATGAACGATAAGAAAAAACTGGAAGAATCAATCTTGAGTGCCATCAAAAAAGGGTTCAAAAAGGCTCAAGAAGTGGCAGCCGTGAACATGAAAGACATCATGGGCCAAATGGGAATGGATCTTCCTGGAATGTAACCTCCCGACATGCGTTTTAAACCGTACATCTGGATCGTTGGCATCACGATCGTAATTCTCCTCGCCTTCAAGTGGACCTCATTTGGCGACGAAGAATGGCTCGACACCCCAACCGACACCGGCGACTCCACTCAAATCGTCTTCGACATCGAAAGTGGTGACAGCGGCCGCACTGTGGCTAAAAACCTTAAAAAGGAAGGGTTCATCAACAGTTGGCTCTCTTTTTACGTGTATTTGAAGAACAACGACCTCGGCGGAAGTGTCCAAGCCGGCCGTTTCGTACTCACACGTGACATGACCCCGACAGAAATCGCAGAAGCCATCACCTCCGGCGCCGGCCAAATGGCGGTCACCATCCCCGAGGGATACACCATTTCACAAATCGACGACAAACTATTCGAAATGGGCCTCATCGAAGACGACGAATTCAAAACCTGTACTGAAAACTGCGAATTTCACAGAGAATGGGGACTCATGAGCGGCTACTCCAGCCTAGAAGGGTACCTTTTCCCCGACACATACTTCGTGGATCCCAACACCTTCGAACCGTCCATCTTCATCGTGCGCCTCCTCGAT
>CAZEDN010000016.1:0-9919 GCA_964510905.1 uncultured Candidatus Peribacteria bacterium | reverse complement strand
GAAGAACATCACAAATAATCATGGAAATTCAAAACCTTCTCCTCATAATGATCGTGGTGTGGGGAACGGGAGTGATTTTCAGAAAAATGAACCTCCCGATCCTCCTTGGCGAGCTACTTGCCGGCCTGATTTTTGGCCCAGCACTGTTTGGGTTTTTCCACGATAACGAAACCATCGAACTACTCGCGGAGCTTGGAATATTTTTCCTCATGCTCCACGCAGGCCTCGAAACAAAACCACAAGACCTTCTACGGTCCTCAAAAGCATCGATAGCCGCTGCAATCGGAGGAATTGTTCTGCCTATTTTCCTTGGGTATTTCGTTTCAATGGCGTTTGGGTTCACCTCAATGCAATCCATGTTCATTGGTGTGGGGCTATCCATCACGTGCGTTTCCGTTACAGTAAAAATCTTCAAAGACTTTAAATTCAACCAATCCAAAATTGCCCATCTCGTCATGGGAGCCGCCATCGCCGACGACATTGCCGCTTTTGTGATTCTCTCGATCCTGCTTGGTGTGATTGCCGGCGGCGGCGCAATCGCCCCACTCGATATCTTGTTCATCGTTGGGAAAGTTCTCGTATTCTTCATGGGAACCATATTGATTGGTGTAAAACTTGTCCCATTTTTCAAAAAACACATCTTCAGCAAGCCAGGACACAAAGCATTCACCTTCACACTAATCATCGCATTCACCTTTGGGTGGTTCGCTGAACTGATCGGGCTGCACTACATTCTTGGAGCCTACTTAGCAGGTCTATTTTTAAAGGAAGAGTTGGTACACGACGCCGTTTTCCGCAAAATCGAAGATCGTCTTTTTGGGCTGAGCTACAGTTTCTTGGGCCCAATTTTCTTTGTGAGCTTAGGGTTTCACGTGGACTTCACCGTTTTTACAGATACTAGAATGCTCTTATTTCTAATCCTCATCATAATCGCCGCAGTTATCGGGAAAGTTTTTGGTGCAGGATTTATGGCCTATTTAACAGGGCAAAAACCGCTACAATCCGCCATAATTGGGATGAGTATGAATGGGCGTGGCGCTGTGGAATTAATCATCGCTATTATTGGGTTAGAAATGGGCCTCATCGATGAAGGAATCTTTTCGGTGCTTGTATTGATGGCATTCTTTACCACATTGATCACTCCCATCACCCTCAAATTCCTCCTGAGAGGGCTGGGTAAAAAAGAAGTGCTTGATACCGAATACGAAGGGACGTAGAGTATTGGCACTATGCGAGACAACGTGAGACACAAACTCAGCAAAGCCATGCACCTCTCCGTTTTCGGACTCCTTGTGGGAGGTACTTTGGGAATGTTTGCGTTCCAAGTTATCTTTGAAGGGAAAGTGGCCCCCAATACTTTTGCCCTCAATACCAACATCAGTTTTCAACACGCCGAAGAAGCACAAGAAACGTACAGCGCAGCCCTTGAAGCATTTGAACAGACACCGGTCACCGTCCAATTTAAAGGAGAAACCCACACATTCACACTCAGCGAACTGGGAATAACACTCCTCAAAACCGAGAGCATCAACAACATCCCCGTCCTTTCTCCCGCACAAGCGCCATGGGAAATGACCGACACCATCATCGGAGGCAAAGAGGTCCACGCTGCCTTCGAAATCGCCCTCGAAATTTTCCAATCCACCCTCGAATCACGCATCATCAATCTCAATGTAGCCGCCAAAGAACCGCTCATCACATGGAACGCATCACACAACGATTTCGATATCGTGACGGAGCAAAATGGTTGGGCCGCCGACCTTGAAAATTTTCAACAAACACTCGAACAACAGATTGCCACTCTTGACTCTTCTTCCCTCGAAATCATCGCCATCGAAACCTTCCCCCAATCCACCGCTGACGAACTTCAGCTTGCCAAAGCGGTCCTCGACGAAAAGCTCACCCAATCCACAACCATTTTTACCGAGGAAGACGAATGGACGATCCAATGGCGCGACAACATGCACCTCCTCAATTTTGAGCCCACCACAGACAATGAGGGCTCCACGATCGCCATAAAAGTGGATCCCACCCTTCTTCAGGAGCACATCGCACGCTACATCGCTCCCGAAGTGGAAATTCAATCTCAAGACGTCACGATCATCATGGATGAGGAGGGTAAAATCTCCTTTGAGGGCACCGCCATCGATGGGCTCGCCATCCACTACGGCAACCTCACGGAGTTCCTCAATATCGCCCTAGACCAGGCAATCCAGCAGGTTGAAATCCCTTTCGAGACCACACGAGCCCAAGTCAACAGCCCTGAAGAACTCCAAGAGCTCGGCATCCAAGAATTGGTGGTCACCGGATACTCCAACTTTTGGGGCTCACCATACAATCGACGCCACAACATCAATGTGGCCATGGAACAGTTCGACGGCACCCTCATAGAGCCTGGCGCCACCTTTTCATTCGGCGACCAATTGGGACTAGTGGACGGAAGCACTGGATACGCCAAAGAGCTGGTCATCAAAGAGAACGAAACCATCCCCGAATACGGCGGTGGCGTGTGCCAAGTTTCCTCTACCCTATTCCGCGCCATTCTGTTCGGAGGCTATCCGATCGTCGAACGCAAGGCCCACTCATATGCCGTTTCGTATTATGCCTACCCGCTCGGCTGGGGCCTCGATGCGACCGTGTACCCTCCGGCCGTTGACCTCAAATTCATCAATGACAGCAATCATCATCTTCTGATTCAATCCTACACCGAGGATAATGACGCCTACTTCAAATTTTACGGCACTAAGGACGGCCGCACCGTAGATATGGACGGCCCATACATCTCCGACCGTGCGACTCCTCCCGACCCCATTTACGAAGTCACCAGCGAGCTGGAACCCGACATAATCGAACAAAAAGACACCGCCCACAACGGCTTCACCGCCACCTGGTCACGCACCGTCATCTATCCCGAAAACCACCCAGAACACATAGATGGCCACACCACCACCGAATCGATCATAAGCCCGTACCAAGCCTGGCCCGCCAAATATCTCGTGGGAGAAGGGACCGAGGGGTACGAGGAGGACTAAAATCCTTGCAGAAGTGCTTCAGAGAGGGGCAAATTTGACAAAACACAAAAAGGCTTGACAAATGTATTTTTTTTGCTAAAATAATCGCCTTTGCTTCATTTCTAACCCACTTAAAAATGACAACGGCTAGCCCCTCAACCATCCCCATACCCGATCATCCCGAATTTGCAAGAAACGACTTTGAGCCTCTGGGAGAGCTCGAATTTGGTCCCGAAGCGCTACGGCGAACGGGTGATCATTTCACGGACTTTTTTGGCGAAATTAGAGAACACATGATCGAACGTGAAGACCTCCTCACGCAACAAGAATTAGCCCTTCTTGCCGGAGAACATTTGGTACAGATTGGACCGGCTGGGACCGGGAAAAGTGTGAGTTCACGCATGATTTTGGATCGTATCGTAGACCCAACAGCAGACGCTAGCCTTTTTGATCTTCAATTGCACCTGGAAAGTCGTCGATCGCATGTGGTGGGACCCAGTTTGCCGGTCACCGATCCCGAAACCGGTAAAATGGAACTGATCACACAATTCACAAAAGGTCTCGCGCCATGCGATTATGCCCTTTTGGACGAAATTTTTGACGCCCCAGCTGGTGTATTAAGAGGGGCTCTTTTGACCGCGCTCGTAGATCGAAAAGTCAACGAAGGAGACGTCGTCGAAGATCTCAAGTTGCGATCCGCTTTTGCCGCGTCCAACGAAACCATGGATGGTCTTCGTAAAAAATACGGAGAACAGCTAGACGCCATGTTTGACCGTTTCGCCTTCTTGTACTACACCATTAAGCGACCCCTTAGAGAAGGGTCCAGCGAAGCCATCATACGAATGAAAGGAGAACGTGATGTGGCGAAAGAACAAGGAAGCCCTGATCCTCACGGATTGGAGGTTCAACCACTCCAGTTGGTTGAAATGGATCTTTTGCAAAAGGCGGTAGAAAAAGCGCGTCACCAAATGGTCAACGATGGATGGTCCTTAGAATTGGCCTCCAAACTGTATTACACATTCCGCCGAAGGGTAGACGATATTTCAGAAGAGTTTGCCGGAAAAGGGCCTTCCAAGATGGAAAGTTCACGAACGCAAAATCTCATGGTTCGCCTTCTGCCTGCCATTGCAATACGACGCCACATCATGCAACCCGACACCCCGCCCTCAGTCATCCCTGAGGATTTCGAACTCCTCAAGCTCTTCTTCATGATGCGAGGGCCATTGATCGGTGATCTACCAGGAAGCATCGAAGACATCGCCAGCCCTAAGGACCGCTTCGTACTCGGACGACTGAGACAAGAAGACCAAGCCTTTAACGAAGCCTATGGAGACACCGTAATGCCACGAAGACGTCAATTGAGAGAAGACGAACCCGCGAGCCTCGACGACGACCTTGCGGCCGTAGAACAGTGGGAAGGACAAGTTGAAGCCGGCATCACCGATGACGCGACCATCAAAAGAGGTTGCCAAACCATGAAAAGCAAAGTCGATCAAATCGCCCGCTACTATACTCGAGTGCCTCAAGCAGAAGAACTGTTTGCTCGCGCCTTAGGAACCTACATTTCCTTGCTCACACTAGCCGTTCAGGTCCAAGAAGATGTTGCGGCTGGCGCATGCAGAATGTTCCGAGCAATCCAACCCAGGCTCGAAGGAATGGGCAGTTCATTCCACGCAAAACGTTTTGAAGGACCGGTCGCCGAATTCAAGACAGCACTTAGGGGAGCGTACGAAGACGGAGCAAAAGCCACCGGGGCCACCCTGGAAAACCTTTTTGCCACATTGGATCGAGTCACCAAAGCGGCCGAAGTTCTTGAAGAAGAAGCCATCGAAAGCTTACGAACCATGATCAAAACGGCCGCACTCGACCGCATCCCGACAACCGTATCTGTGGATGACGTACAACAAGGATATGACGAGCTTCAAAAATTGATGAATCTACGATCCATTCTCGCTTCAGAAGGTGTTTCCGGGAAAATCCCTCTTGCTAACCTCATGGACATTCAAAGTCGCATGCTGGAGCTCATTAACGGAATGATCGAAAAAGCAGGAGAACTGATGGCAGGAGGAGGGCTTGACGAACCTAAACGTAACGAAATGTTGGGACTCATCAATACCGCACTGGAATACTACAAACAAGCAGGCGTCGTTGAGAATAAGATTGGCGCACCAACCAATGAACAAGTTCCCGAAGAAATGGTGGAAGCACATATTGCCGCAGAAAAAAAGAGCAAGACAGGGAAAGGGAAAAAAGTAGAGGGAGCACAAGTTCCTTGCGAAGAGAGTGCCCAAATCGCCATTGAATGGAAAGTTGGCACTATGAAAAAACCACAAATCGATCGTCAATCCATGCAGGATGATTATCGAAAGTATTGCGAAGGGCAAGTGATGGCACAGGACGATGCCTTACTCGCCATCCCGACCGTTGCGGAAACCATTTCCCGTATGAAGTTGATGGGAGATGTTGTATTTGCAGAAGAGTGGAGCCCCCAACTGGAAGCCCTGTTGCAAGACGCTTACTTACGAACAGTACGAGGTGTTCACAAAGCCGAAATGGATGGAGACTTCGTTTGGCCCGTCCAACCTAGAAGCATGGCTATCTCGTCATGGCCCATAAAGCATGACAAGGTTGCGAAAGGAGTCGAAGCCGCGGTTGACCAAGCATGTCAAGATGCCGGAAATATTGCCGCTTTCTTAGAAGGAGAGAAAAGCATCCAACCCACCGAAGCCAATGTAGCAACGTTTAGTAAATTCTTATCGGAACAAGGGAAAGCCACAGGCAAAGAAAGAGTCTCTGTTCAAACCATTGAAACGACGGTAGAACAGGTTCCTGTGGCCACCATCCTTGAAAATGCCGCTGAACCCAATCGTACTGCGTGGGCCGATCTGCACGAAGCGATCGAAGCCTCCAATCAGGATCTCGGAGGGAAAGTGGCTGACCTTCTCATCCAAGGAAGACTCAGCGCATTGAGCGCTGCTTCCGCCACCACCACCGCAGATCAGTTCACCCAAAAATACGGTAGATTCTTCGGGGCAGAAGATGGTGAAGCAGAGGCTACCATATGGGAGCACATTCCTGTCGATCTTTCCCACAGCCCACAAGTCAGCAAAACGTTAGAAGCAGACGTGACTGAAATCATTGGAGCCTTAGCCGTTAGAAAAGATGCTGGGCTCATGGATAGCGTGGGAACCCCTCTTGTCACGGTCATCGAATTCCTTGAAAAAACCTCAGGCATCTCCAATGGACCCGCCTTGGTCGACAGGTTGAAAGAAGCCGGAAAAGTAAAAGCAGGAGAATGGAAAGATGCTCGACGTACACACCTCAAAACTCGAGGAAACGAAATTACAGGTGTTGATGACGTCGATGCTCCCAAGCACCGCATCGAACGCATGCAAGAGAAAACAGGAGAAATCATGAGTGGAATGGCCGCCGAAGCTGAGCAATGCGCTCAGGCATTGGCGAAAGCGGGTGAACACTTTGACATCGATGAAGATGAACAAAAAGCCATGACCGCAGAAGTGATCGACGGCATGGCCGAATCTCTCCTGATCAGTGCACAAGGCATAATCGATACAGTTAACAGTGTCGAAATGCCGGACAATGGCTTTAAGATGAGTGACCTCAGCACGCTCAATGGGAGGAATCAGAAAGAAGTCGACGAATTCATGAGCAGCAACAAGATTCTTTCCACAGCACAAGAAGCCATCGATGCCATACAAGTACACCTAGGAAGTCCAGATGTGGAAGAAATCATTGGAGACAATCCTGGAAAACAAGCTGCGCAGACAAAAGTTGCAATGGGAAAACTTGCCAGTGATTTTCGAGAAGCTTGGGTCAAGGTACGGTTCTAAAGAGTCCAAAAAGAATAAACTTTAGTAACCTAGCACTATGCCCCCAGCTCCCAGACAAGTCAGTCTCGACACGATCGTTCGCGATCTCAGTGCCGCCTCTCCTCTCGAAGGGCAGGGGTTTGCTGCCGAACTCACATTGACGGCCAAAGAAACGGTTGGGAGAGTGGCGAACTGGCTTCGCCCATTGGAGTCAACGGGGACAGCACGAGATCGCCTGATTCGACAAGCTCGAGCCTTAGAGCAACTGGATAAACAGGTTGGGAGCAATCGTCAGCACCACCCTCAGTTGCAAGAAGGATTGGAGCAAATGAGAGGTCAATTCGACCGGCTTTTGGAAACAGCTAAAAAAAGTGTGGCCGACGCTCAACAGCGCAAACGAACATTCGAAGCGGTCCCTGAATCAACCATGCAAGATCTCGCGGCCACCGCAGGAGCATTAAAAAAAGCACGTCAATTGATGGATCGAGTGGAAAGGCACCTAGTCCCTCCGCCCCCACCGCGACCCCAGCCACAACCGCGGCCGACGCCTCCTCCGCCAGCGCCTCAGCCACAGCCACAACCGCGGCCGACGCCTCCACCGCCAGCACCGACTCCACAGCCACAACCTCAACCTGCCCCTACTCCAACGCCGCCAACCCCTCCTCCAACGCCGCCAACCCCTCCTCCAACGCCGCCAACACCTCCTCCACCGCCAGACCCCGAACCACCCGAGGAGGAACCCGAAGAGGATCGCCAAGACGAATTGGATCAGCTCGAGCAAGCCTTGGAAGAGCTGAATCAGCAGCACCAACAAGATCACACCGCCTTCGATGAACTGATTGATCAAATGCGTGAGGCGCAACGAGAGATGGGGCAAAAACAGGGACACAACGACTTCACTCCTCCTGACGATCCCGGCTACCCACCTCCGGTGACCGATAGCTTATCCCCATCCATGGATGAGGGAAAACGCGCCGAAACACCAGGAGGTTCTCCCGCCATATTCACCATCGATCCACCACTATTGGGCTACTACCGCGCCGGCATTCTAGATCGATTCGATAAGGGAGATGTTCGCTGGCACAAGGAAAGTGCAGAGTCTCCCTACCCTTCACACATTAGGGTTCGATCAGAACATAAGATATCCGGAAAGATCAACGGCAAAGTCGAATTGCCCTTACCCAACGGATACAGCATCGATCTTCGAACACTGGAAACCACCGAAACAGGCATCCGAGTCACACGCGACGATCGAGGCGCTATTTACCTGGAAAGTCAGGTCCCTCAAGAATTTTCTGTGTACTTTGGACGCACTCCTCGTATCGGAAACCAAGACCGACCCACACGCCGTCATCAGGACGACATCATCACCGGGAAACTTTCGGATGACACAGAACAGTTTTTAGCCTCTGTGCAAGGGTTAGACCCAGAAGATCGAGCGATCAAGATCGCCGAATACGTTCAGGAAACACTCGAATATTCCGGAGAAGAAGCCTACAACTACATCTATAAATCCGACCCATCCAAATATTTCCAGCGCATCGAAAAGCACAAAAAAGCGGACTGTGATGTGGCCAATGGATACTACGCCGCACTCTGCCGCCGCGCCAATGTTGCCGCTCGTATGGTATTCGGATACCGCGTCGATGGAGCTCGTCGAAATAAGGCCGAAATCACCAGCGGGGATGGTCACGCATGGGCCGAAATTTGGAGCGGACAGGAATGGAAAACCATTGACGCCACGCCTCCAGGAGAACCGGACAAGAAGGACGGCGAAAAGCTAGATCCCAACCATGACAAGGAAGAAACCGACCTTCAGACCAAGCCTCAACCTCAAAAGAACCATCCTCACAACCAGGCAGACGATCTTGAGGAAGAACTCGAAGAGGCCCAACAGCAAAACGATCAACGCAAACTGCAGCAAGAAACTCTCGAAGATCTTCAGGAGAAAATGGAAGCGCTCAAGGAGGCACAAGACAAGGAGATCACCGATCAAATCGAAGAAAACGCTCAGCTCATGGAAACGCAAGCGCAGCAGCTCGAACAGGAAGGAAAACTGGACCAAGCTAAAGAGTTGCGCGAAAAAGCCCAGGAAATCCGGCAAAAACTTGACGAGTACAAGCAAGATCCCGACAACAAGCAAGCCGAGCTCCAGGAGGCCATGCGAAGCGCCAATGAGGCCATGAAGCTCCTCCATGAAATGCTGCTCGCCGCCCTCAAAGTGAGAGGCCTCATGTCTCAAGTGGCCACCCTAAGGGCAGAAGAAGCCGAGCTGTCCCCTAAAAAACCTGAAACCTCTTAATCAATGGCCAATCTCGGAACCATTTACGAAGATCTAGGAGAATTCCACGCTCAACTGGAAGCCGGAGAGGTGGACATGTCTTCAGACGAAATCGCTCGAGAAATCGCTCGTTTTGAGCGATTGGTCGGACGTGCCGAAGAAAGAATTGGGGAAATGAGAGAACAAAAATTGAGAGAAGAAGGGGTAGGTCGCGACATTCGCGATTTGCAACGACACGCACAAAACATTCGTGAAGACGCCAGAGAACTCGAAGCCAGCACCCTTCAAAGTGAGGCACACGCCCTGTATGTTGAAGCGGAAGAGCTCAGCCGCACACTCGGAGAGATCGCTCGGAAAGTGGACGTGTCTCGACGAAAACACGAAGTGCACGGGTTGGAGGGGGAAGTGGACGCTTTGAAGCCTCGAATGGATGAACTGGAAGACCATTATGATGAACTCATCGAGCGCCTCAATTCCCGAGAGGCGGAGGCAAAAGAAGAAGACAAGAGGTTGGCCCAGCTGGCCAAGGTGCTGGAGTCGGCCCCCCCGGAGCAGGTGGGGAGGCTGCTCACCGAGCTGGACGTGCCCACCGCCGCCAAGGTTCTCTCCAGAATGAACAGCCGCAAGGCGGGTAAGCTGTGGGCCTTCATAGAACCCGGCAAGGCGGCCAAGATCAGCAAGGCTATGGTCAAACGGAGGCCGTAACGGGGCGGCGCAGGGCAAAGGAGGCGATCGGGAGATTGCCAGTGTCCCCGATTCCGCCCGCCGCCGGGGCATGGAAACCGCGATGACGGCAG
>CAZEDN010000015.1:691-10049 GCA_964510905.1 uncultured Candidatus Peribacteria bacterium | reverse complement strand
GCTTCGCCTTCGGGTGGTTTCACTTTGACGGTTTCTTCTTCTTCAGGTTCGATGTATTCGTCTTCCCCGACGTCAGGTGCACCTTCTTCTAAGAGATCCACATTCAAGCAGAGACTTTGGAGTTCTTTGGTGAGCACGTTGAAGGATTCTGGTGTGCGAGGTTTTTTGATTGGTTCGCCTTTCACAATGGATTCGTAAGCTTTGGCGCGTCCGTACACATCATCCGATTTGATGGTGAGCATTTCTTGAAGAGTATGAGCGGCTCCGTATGCCTCGAGAGCCCACACTTCCATCTCTCCAAAACGTTGTCCACCGTGCTGAGCCTTTCCTCCCAGCGGCTGCTGTGTGACAAGGGAGTAAGGACCAACCGAACGAGCGTGAATTTTGTCTTCGACGAGGTGATTGAGCTTCATGATGTAGGCGACACCGACCGTGGTTTTGTGGTCGAATGGTTCACCACTGAGTCCATCGTACAGTTGGATTTTCCCGTCTTCAGGAAGATTCGCTTTTTTGAGAAGTTCTTGGATGGTGTCGGTGGGGATACCGTTCAATGCGGGAGTGGCGATCTTCATCTTGAGTTCGCGGCAGGCCCATCCGAGGTGCGTTTCGAGAATCTGCCCGATGTTCATACGACTGGTCACACCCAATGGATTGAGAATGATGTCGAGTGGTGTTCCGTCGGGAAGGTGAGGCATGTCCTCGACCGGCACGATGATGGAGATCACACCCTTATTACCGTGTCGTCCCGCGACCTTGTCTCCGACGGAGACTTTGCGGGTTTGGGCGACGTTCACACGGATCTGTTTGATGACACCGGTGGGCAGTTCGTCGCCCTCTTCACGGCTGAAGATTTCGACTTTAACCACCTTCCCTCCTTCGCCTCCGGGCAGGCGGAGAGAGGTGTCTTTCACGTCGCGTGCTTTGTCACCGAAAATGGCGCGAAGCAGTCGCTCTTCAGGAGTGAGTTCGGTTTCTCCCTTGGGGGTGATTTTTCCACAGAGGATGTCGCCTTCACGAACTGTTGCACCGATGCGGACCACTCCTTCTTCGTCGAGGTCTTTCAATCGAGCTTCTCCCACGTTGGGGATGTCGCACGTTACGATTTCGGGTCCAAGCTTTGTGTCGCGAACGTCTACCGTGAAGGTTTCAATGTGAACGGAGCTGAATTTATCGTCTTTTACGAGACGTTCTGAGATGATCACCGCGTCCTCAAAGTTGTATCCTTGCCAACTCATGTATCCTACGAGGAGATTTTGACCGAGTGCCAAGTCGCCTTCGTCGGTTGAGGTTCCGTCGGCGAGGAGATCGCCTTTTTTAACCTTTTGGCCTTTCACACATTTTACGCGTTGGTGGTAGCAGGTGGCCTGGTTGGAGCGGGTGTATACCGCGAGATCGTATGTAACCTTTTTACCGTTGTCGTAAAGTACGGTGATTTGATCGGCGTCAACCGAAGAGACAGCACCATCACGTTCTGCCACGAGCACTTGCTTGGAACTCTCCGCAGCGATTTTTTCCATTCCAGTTCCCACGCGAGGGCATCGAGGTTGAAGCAAAGGCACCGCCTGGCGTTGCATGTTCGATCCCATGGAGGCACGCGTGTTGTCGTCGTGCTCCAAGAAGGGAATCAAAGATGTGGTGACCGAAATGATTTGCTGTGGAGAAATGTCAATGTGCGTCAGATCGCGGATGTGCGCCATGCTGGGTTGATTTTTAGCGCGAGCCGCCACACGATTATGTTTGAATTCCTTTTTCTTATTGAGTTCAGAGTTGGCTTGAGCCACGACAAGATCACGTTCATCATCTGCGTCGAAATAACTCACATTGCTGCTGGCATGAGGAACGATTTTGACCTTTTCTTTGACTTCGCGTTCGATGCGTTTGCCCAATTTTTCGTCGATTCGAGTACCTTTTTTGGCTAAACTTTTGCCTCCCTTACCTTTTAATTCGGCGTCGAGAGTACGATCTTTGAGGGTATTGGCTTTGGGGGCCAGGGTGTGGGCCACTTCACGGAAAGGCGCTTCGATGAATCCGTATTTATTGATTTTAGCGTAGGTGGCCAAGTGCACCACGAGACCGATGTTGGGTCCTTCCGGCGTGGCGATGGGACAGATGCGGCCGTAGTGCGATTGGTGCACGTCACGAACATCAAACGAGGCTCTTTCTCTAGATAGACCACCCGGTCCCATGGCGGACAAACGTCGTTTGTGGGCCAATTCGGAAAGGGGATTGGTCTGATCCATGAACTGTGACAATTGAGAGCTTGCGAAAAATTCTCGTAGTGCCGCAGTGATGGGTCGGGAGTTTACGAGTTCAGTAGGAGTCACGGTTTCAAGATCCATAACGGTCATTCGATCCTTGGCGATGCGATCGGTTCGAAGGAGTCCCACGCGGAATTTGTTCTGCACGAGTTCTCCTACGGGACGGATGCGGCGATTGCTGAGGTGATCGATGTCGTCGGGCGTTTCTTCTCCGTTGTTGAGTTTGATCAAGTGCTTCAAGATGAGCACCAAATCTTCGACTTGGAAGGTATGATATTTGCGCTTATTCGGCGTGTCGATTCCAAAGCGGCGGTTGAGTTTGTATCGAGCAACCGCTCCCATATCGTATTTGCGATAGTCAAAAAACATCGATTGAATGAGCGACTTTGCATTTTCGGGAGTGGCAAGGTCTCCGGGGCGAATTTTTCGGTAGATGGATTTGTACGCCTCGTCGATCGTCTTGGCTGGATCTTTATCTAGGGTCATGAGGATGTAGTTTTGTGTTTCATCCTCAAAATCTCCCTTGAAAAGGTTCAAAATGTCTTTGTCTTCGGTGTATCCAAAGACGCGGAGCAAGCTGGTGATTGGAATTTTGCGTTTTCGATCAATTTTCACGGTGATGATTCCTTTTTTGTCGGTTTCTACTTCGAGCCAGGCTCCACGATTTGGGATGATTTTTGCGTTACAGAATTGTGGTGCGGCTGCATTTTTCGAGAAAAATACTCCGGGGGAGCGCACGAGCTGACTCACCACGACACGTTCAATGCCGTTTACGATGAAGGTTCCTTGGTCGGTCATGAGCGGGATGCCTCCGAGGAAAACATCCTGTTCTTTGATTTCGCCGGTTTCTTTGTTGATGAGTTGGACGTGGACTTTAAGGGGGGCTTCGTACGTCAAATTCTTTTGTTTGGCGGTAATGGCCTCGTGTTTGGCATCTCCAATGGAGTGTTCGAGGAAGTGTAGTTCCAATTTTTTTCCGGAAAAGTCGGTGATGGGCGAAATTTCTTCAAGAAGTTCGCGAATGCCTTCTTCCAAAAACCATTTGTATGAGTCGGTCTGAACCTCGATGAGGTCAGGCATGGGGTAATCGTTTTGATCCGACATAAAAACACGCGGCTTAAAAACCGGAACAATCTTAGGTGCCTTAGGGGCTTTGGTTGTCTTGGTGGTTTTTTTGACCGCCTTTTTGACGGGAGCTTTCTTTGCAGGGGCTTTCTTGGTGACTTTTTTGGCTTTTGGTTTTGAGGCTTTGGAAGTGGTTTTTTTAGGCATAGGTATAAGGAAGGAATAAGTTCAAAATATATTTCCTTCGTTCTTCCTCAACTCATCCGTTTTCAGGAAAAAATAGCAGAGCCATTCTACTTATCGTTATCCTGATGTCAAAGGAAAAGCAACCAGATCGAGAAAATTCTATTGCAAAAAAGCAATAATATTTTAATGCAAGCTATCTACAGGTTCTAATTACCCTAGATACTTTTTGCAGAATTTGAGGCTGCTTTTGAGTCCTTCAAGCATTTTATCGTCGTTCCCCACGTGGAAGTTCTTGGGCTTCACGCGGATACAGATTGCTCCTTTAAATTTGTCGCGCTTGAGTTTGGTGAGGAAGCTCTCGATCGGAAGGACGCCGGTCTCTGGGGGGGCATACGCTTTCCCGCGATAGACATTGGAGAGATGGATGTGGACAAGGTATTTCTTGAGGCTGCTGTACACACGGATGATGTCCTCTTTCTTTTCGGCGATACGAGAGACGTCGAGGCAAACGTGCTTGAATTTTTTGAGGTCGCTGATGTTGGCCATGGAGTGTTCAGGGATGAAGCCGAGCATGGTTTTTGAGGATGCATTCTCGAGGGCGATCGAGATGTTTTCCTTCTGTCGGATCTTAGGAATTTGTGTTTTGAGCCACTTGGCCAGCTTGACGTCGAGGAGCTTTGGCGGCTGGATGACGACCACTCGTGTGCCGAGCTTTTTGGCCATGCGTACCGCCTCTTCGATCTTGGTTTTAGACGTTGTTTTGGGAGTTTGGATCGAAACCACCGGCATGTTGGTCGCGTTGCTGAGCTCCTTAATATAGTCGGCGTCTAAGGTGTCGTAATCACCGTTTTCCATGGCGAGATCGATGCCGTCGAATCCGGCTTCTTTGGCAAAACGGAAAATACGGTTGATCCCGTATCCTTTGAGTGATTCGGTTGAGAGGACGAGTTGCATTCTGGGGGAGGGTTAAGTGTTCGCCGACAATCGGTTCTTGGGTGGCGACTTTACTTCAATATATTATACCTGGGTTTCCAGGTAAAGGCAAGGTTGCTGGTTATGATCTCAGTGGGGGATTTAGGATGCTCTTTGTGATGGCGAGTTCGATTGCATCTTGAATGTCTACGAGTGTGTCGGCATGAACGGGGATGACCGATGTTCGATTTTCTCGTGTGGCGGCAAGGATTTCGTCGTCCGAAGCATCTTTGTCGAGTTCTCGGGCAGCGGTGGCCAAACTATTTTTACTTCCAAGTAGACCTGCGGGCATGAATTCAAGCTTCCAGCTGTTTTTTCGATCGATAACTTCAATTTGCTGGCGAACGCTGGCTACGATGCTTGTGAGAATTGCAGGGCTGAGTTTGCTTATTCCTCGGATAATGGCTTGACGGAGTTTTGCTTCTTCTGGGAGTTCTTCACGGACGATGATGTGTCCTCCTTGTTCGACGACGATGTTTGTATCGTCTTCGATGCCGACGTGAAATATTGCAACGTCTCGAGAATCATCTGGGATGGACATGGGGTTGAGATTTTAAAAACAGGGGGTTATTGTAAGGGCTCGTTTGTGTTTAAGGCAAGCCTATTTCTCGATTTTTGATTTGCCGCCCATGTAGGGCTGGAGAACGGGTGGGATTTCGATGGAGCCATCCTTTTGTTGATAGTTTTCGAGGATCGCTACTAGGGTGCGTTGGATGGCGATCGCGGTTCCGTTTAGGGTGTGGACGAACTCGTTTTTACCCTCGGCGGTTTTATAGCGGATTTTGGCGCGGCGGGCTTGGTAGTCGGTGCAGTTGGAGCAGGAGGTGAGTTCGCGGTATTTGTCTTGGGTGGGGATCCAGACTTCGAGGTCGTATTTTTTGGCGGCGGGGAAGCCTAGATCGCCGGTACAGATGTTCACGACTTGGTAGGGGAGGCCCAATTCTTGCATGATCTCTTCTTCGATTTCTCGGATGAGTTCGTGTTCTTCCCAGGATTTGTCGGGGTGGCAGAAGCTGAACATTTCGATTTTGTCGAATTGATGGACGCGGATGATTCCGTGCATGTCTTTGCCGTATGATCCGGCTTCGCGTCGGAAGCAGGTGGAGAACCCGGCGTAGCGCATTGGGAGATGTTCTTCGTTGAGGATTTTGTCGGCGTGAAGCATGGTGAGCGGGACTTCGGAGGTGCCGACGAGGAATAGGTCGTCCGCTTCGTGTTTGGCGTTGTTTGCTGGTGCGTCGTCGGAATTGGGCGCGTCGGGGCTGGCGTTGACGTGATAGATTTCGTTGCGGTCCGCGGGAAAAAAGCCTGTCGCAGTCATGGCCTTTTCGCGGACCAAGACTGGCGGGACGACTGGAGTAAACCCTTTGCTTTTGAGCTTGTGCATCACGAATTGCAGGAGGGCGAATTCCAAAAGTGCGGCGTCACCCATGAGATATGCGAAGCGTGCCCCGGACATGTTGACTGCGTCCTCTATATTAAGGAGGCCGAGCTGCGTGCCGAGGGCCACGTGATCTTGTGGCTCGAAGTCAAATTTAGTGGGTTTGCCGTGAGTGGATTCGATTTTGTTGCCGGATTCGTCGGCGCCGGATGGAGTGGAGTCGTGAGTGATGTTGGGGATTTGTAGGAGAAGTTCGTTGAGTTCGGCTTGGAGTTTTTGTTGGTCGGTGTGGGCAGTTTTTTCAGATTCAGCGATCGTTTTCATCTCGGCTATGGCTTTCTTTTTTTCATCATCTTGTAGTTTGGCGATTTTTCCGTTGGCAGCGTTTTTTTGAGCTCGGGCTTCTTCGACTTTTTGAAGAAGTTCTCGATTTTTAGTGTCGAGTTTGATGATTTTGTCGACCAACGCTTCATCTAGGCTGCGTTTTTTAAGGTCGGCTTTGATGATGTCCGGATTGTCGCGAAAAAGTGAGATATCGAGCATGGGTCTACTTTAATGGGTGAGGGCTGTTGGGGCAAGAGGAGGAAAGGAGTTCGGGGTGTCTCTTTTTTCACTGTACATTAGTGAATTAGGAAAACCACATTTCCAGATGGGGAAATTTAATCGAGTCAAACGTAAGGTACAGTGACGAAAATGGAATAGTGGAAGGTCCTATTTTTTGTCGTCTTCGTCTTCTTTTTCTTCCTTCTCCTCTTTCTCGTCCTCTTCAACAACTTCTGCATCGACCACGTCATCGTCAGCTGGTTTGTCGTCCGATGCGTCGTCTTCGTTCATGTCTTTGACGTTCACGCCTTCGTCCGGTTCGGATTGGCCGACGTCTTGGTACATTGCGGATCCTACTTTTTGGATTTCGGCGGAGAGTGCTTCGGTGGCGGCCTTTATATCGTCGGGGCTGGCACCTTCTTTTTCGAGAACGTCTTTAACGGCTTGGATCTTCTCTTCGATTGGTTTTTTGATGTCGTCGGTGATTTTGTCGCCGGCCTCCTTAATAGTGCGTTCGGCTTGGGCCACGAGCACTTCGGCTTGGTTTCGTACCTCGACAGAATCTTTCTTTTTCTTGTCTTCTTCGGCGTGCATTTCGGCCTCTTTTCGCATCTTTTCAACCTCTTCATCAGAGAGTCCGGATGAGCCGGTGATCGTGATGTGTTGAGATTTGTTGGTGGCTTTATCGACAGCTTTTACGTTGAGGATTCCGTTGGCATCGAGGTCGAATGTTACTTCGACTTGAGGGACGCCGCGGGGGGATGGGGGAATTCCATCAAGGATGAATTTACCGAGGGATTTGTTGTCGGCAGCCATTGGTCGTTCGCCTTGTAAAACATGGACTTCGACTGAGGGTTGGTTGTCCGCGGCGGTTGAGAAAACTTGGGATTTTGAGGTTGGGATGGTGCTGTTTCGTTCGATCAATGGAGTGGATACACTTCCCAATGTTTCAATTCCAAGAGTTAGCGGTGTAACATCGAGCAAAAGCACATCCTTCACGTCACCTTGCAAAACTCCTCCTTGAATCGCAGCTCCCATGGCTACAACTTCGTCTGGATTTATGCCTTGGTGCGGGTCTTTCCCAAAAATTTCTTTCACCTTTTCTTGAACGGCCGGCATACGCGTCATTCCTCCGACAAGGATCACTTCATCGATGTCGCTGGCGTATGTCTTGGCGTCGTCCATTGCTTTGCGGCAGGGCTCAACCGTTTTTTCGAGTAGTTCAGCGATGAGGTCTTCCAATTTTGCACGGCTCAATTTGATGTTGAGGTGTTTTGGTCCGCCTGTGTCTGCGGTTACAAATGGAAGATTGATTTCGGTTTCGTGAGTTGAGGAAAGTTCGATTTTGGCTTTTTCGGCAGCTTCTTTGAGTCGTTGAAGTGCCATGACATCATCTTTCATGTCGATGCCCTGGTCTTTTTTGAATTCTGCTACGAGCCATTCCAAAATTACTTCGTCAAAGTCATCACCACCTAATTGAGTGTCTCCGTTGGTGGCCAACACTTCAAATACCCCTTCACCGAGGTCGAGGAGTGAAACGTCGAATGTTCCACCTCCAAGATCGAAGACCGCGATTTTTTTGTCGCCTCCCTTTTTATCCAAACCGTATGCGAGTGCAGCGGCTGTCGGTTCGTTGATGATTCGTTTTACGTCGAGTCCAGCGATTTTTCCGGCATCTTTGGTGGCTTGTCGCTGTGAATCGTTGAAGTATGCAGGAACCGTAATGACCGCTTCGGTAACGGTTTCGCCGAGATATTTTTCAGCGTCTGCTTTGAGTTTTTGAAGGATCATTGCAGAGATTTCGGCAGGGCGGTGTTGCTTCCCGTTGAAGTCGATTTCGGCTTCGTCTTTGCTTCCCTTTATTACTTTAAAAGGCATTCGTTCAGCCGTTTTTTTGATTTCGTCGTATTGTCGCCCGATGAACCGTTTGGTTGAGAAGACTGTGTTTTCAGCATTTGTGACTGCTTGGCGTTTGGCCGTGATTCCGACGAGACGTTCTTTGTCTTTATACGCGACGACCGATGGGGTGGTGCGTTGACCTTCGGCGTTGGGCATGACGGCTGGTTCACCGCCTTCCATGACGGCCATACAACAGTTGGTGGTTCCGAGGTCGATTCCAATGATTTTTGGCATGATTGTTGATTTTAAAGAGTTAATGATTAGCTTTTTGTCTGCTACCAGCAGGGCAAGCTTTGTTGTGAATATTAGGTTCTTGCTAGGGGAAAGGACACTCCGCTAACGCTTCGTGTCTGTTAGCACACGTGATTATAGAGTGCTAAATTTGAGGAGTCAAGGGGGTTTTTATCCTATCCTCACAATGGGGTTAACTTCGTCTTCTACTTCAACGGGGACTCGCAATGCTTCAGTTACAAATTTGGTAATGGTCATGATGGCTTCTACCATGGCTTCTCTTCCGGTCTCATCCAAAGTGGTCACCCTTTCCGTAGCTGGATCCATGACTTGCCCCAGTTGGAGTTCTTGTACGAGAGATTGCGCAACAACGTTGATGAGGAATGATGCCAAATAGGTTTTCGCGGGGAGTGGTCCCAAAAGTGAGGAGAGAGTATTGCCTATGGGCATTTCCTGTTGAGCTTCTAGTTGCTCCCAAATGGGGCCCACGAAATATCGGGCCACAATATCTTCGGGTAGGTGTGCTCGGATTTGATCGAGCCCATTTTTGACAGTATTTATGGGATCGAAAGTAGGACCTGAAGGAGGACTTGAGGATGGGGGCATAGGAGTTTTTAAGAAAGGAGGTGATCCTAGCACATTCATAACTCTCGCACCAATAAAATTTCTTGATACAGCAGCCGTAGCGCAATGATTCCCGCGACCCCTTGGGCGATCGGCTGAGGGATGAAGAAAATGATAGCCCAAATCAGTCCCACGATCACAATGAGGTTCACGATGGCGAGCATTATGTTGAGGGCGCGCTTTTTCATAGGGGTTTGAT
>CAZEDN010000015.1:0-681 GCA_964510905.1 uncultured Candidatus Peribacteria bacterium | reverse complement strand
GAGATGTCGGTTTTTGCGTCCCAGTGTGGCGTGTAGCCGTTTTGGAGGCAGTGATGGATGAGTTTTGCGCCGATGCGGGTGGCGTGACCTTGGCGGCGGTGGTCGGGATGCGTGTCGATTTCGATTTCGATGCCTTTTCCACCGTCGAACAGGCAGAATGTTGATGCTCCAGATACCATTTCACCATCTTTTTTGAGTACGAATCCTTTGCCGCGGTTTTGGAAATCGTCAAAATCGTTAAAGCTGCACACGAAATATTTGGACCAGGGATACTTTAGTGCTTCTTCGGATATTTCTTCATCGATTGGAAGGATTTCCAGGTTGGACGGTAGGTCTGTGAAGTGGGGGAGGAGCGCGTCGGGATTGATGGTTTCGTGTGTGAAGATGGTTCGATTGAAGATTTTGATTTGGTCGGGGAAGCGGGCTTGTATGATTTTTTCTAGTTCGGGAGAATCTACTATGACTTGCGCGGGGAGTGTCATCTCATCGAGCCACTTTTCAAGAATTGGTGCGTTGGGATTTCCTGCAAACATCACAAAATTGGGCAGAACTAACATGCCTATCGTTGGGTTTTCGGAATGGTCTGAAAACGCTTCACCCATGTGTCCTTCCAGTACAGCATCAGCGATATTTTGGGCTGGGAAATTTTTGAATAGTTGAACGAGGGACATATTAATGACT
>CAZEDN010000014.1:3563-10384 GCA_964510905.1 uncultured Candidatus Peribacteria bacterium | reverse complement strand
ATTCAATCGTTGGACGAAGTTCACAACCGCACAAGTTATATTGTGCCCACCAAGTTTGCGAGCTCTCCTTCGATCAGTATTTACGATCACAAGGTAGCCATCATGTCGCTTCGGGAAAAATTTGGAGCAATCATCGAAAGTGAAGAGGTAGCGGATGCACTTCGACATATCTTTCAGTTGGCTCTTGAGCGTGCGGAACAGTATGACCGCGACCTCAAAAGGAAGGAGGCCAGAGAGGGTACAGCCCCGAAGAAGACCACCAAGAAGAAAAGCTAAGCGGTCCTAAACGCGCTCTGAATATTCTCCTGTTTCGGTGTTTACGCGGATCGTGTCATCCTCTTTGATGAAGATGGGCACGGCGATGGAAATTCCGGTTTCGAGTTTGGCCGGCTTAGTGACCTTGCCTTGGGCGGTGTCGCCGCGGACACTGGGAGCGGTTTCGATTACTTTCAGGTTTATTTTGGGCGGAAGTTGTACGTTGATCGGCTTCCCATCAAAGTTCTGAATGTCGACGTCGGCGCCATCGAGTAAGAAATTGGTGGCTGTTCCGAGGTCGTTCTTGCTGAAGCTGAATTGTTCGTATGTGTTGCCGTCCATGAAGAAGTATTCGTCGCCCTGAGAGTACAAAAATTGTGCCTTGGAATAGGTGACTTCGGCGGGCTCGACCTTATCGTTGCCCTGAAAGGTCATTGGGAGAGAGTTGCCGCTCAGTAGACTTTTTACGGTGGTCTTCATGACGCCTGCTCCACGGGCTTGTTTGGAGAATTGAGCGTTGGTGACGATATAAGGCTGACCGTCGACTTGGATAGCGGTGCCGACGCGAAGTTGTGCGATGTTGTACATGGGTATTTAGTGTAAAGGTTTCTTGGGCGATAGTATAAGGCCTAAACTGGCGTAGAGAAAGATCAACAGTGGTGGAAAAAGGAGGCTGTTCACGAAGATGGAATGAATGAGAAGGCCACACATCCCGGCGAAAAAGCCTAGGGCAAGGCCATCTTTTCGTGGATGGAAGCGGAGGTAAAGCATGGTGAGGAGTAGCCAAGCATAAGGAATGAATCCAAGGATGCCGGTAGTGGCCAAAATGGTGAGCAGTGTGGAGTCGGACCCCGTGGAAGAATGATCGACCAGCTCTTTTACAAATCCATAATCGGATTGGACATACGAGTAGGTGTTGTACCCCACGCCGAGCCAGGGATGATCCTGGAAAATGATGATTGCGTTTTCCCATGACATGAGACGGAGGCGAGCGGTAGCGTCTGGGAGCTCGGCGGTGTCGCTGATCATGGTTTGGGCGGTGTGATAGAGGCTCACGACACGTTCTTGCGCGTAGCTGGAGACTGAAATGAGCAATAGCGCGGCAATGAGCGCGCCCACGAGCAGTTTTCTTGATTTGAGAAGGCCAATGAGGCTTACGGCGGCCATGAAGGCGAGATAGGCGCTGCGTGAATAGGTCAAAAACAACGCAATGAGCAGAATGAGAGCGGCGATTACGAGGATGGGTTGGAGTTTTTTTGCAGTGGTCAGTTTTCCTAAGGCTAAACTCAGGACAAACGCCAGCATTCCTCCAACAAAATTGGGATCAAACCACGTGGAAAGCAGGCGGTTTTTGTGGGGGTCCCATCCTTCTTCAGCTAATTCTTTAAAATCGGGGAATAGTTGAAGCTGGAAAAACCCGAGCACCGCGATGAGTGTGGCGCTGCCTAGGAGTATGGCGAATAGTTTTTTGCGGTCTTGTACGGCTTGGGCGATGTCGATTGCGATGAAAGTGAGTAAAAAGTATTCAACGAAACGGATGAGGTAAAAACTGCTGACGATGGCCTCGGAGGAGGTGAGGGTGTGCGATCCGTTGAGGAGAGAAATGATTGCGATGACAATGAATAACAAGAAAGGGGCCCACAGTGTGCTGGACGGGAGCTTTCGGTCGGTGAGAAATTTATGAATGATCCATATGGCGACTAAAATACCGACAAGAATATCGTTGGGAAGAAGTCCATTGCCGGGGCCAAACGGTATGCGTGCCATCTCTCCCGCGGCGGCAAACAGGAGAATAAGAACAATTCCAATGAAAAAGAAACGCTTCATGGTATATTTTTCAGAGCATCCTTAAGCATACGATGAAACCATTATTGATTGCCACTGGAAATCTTGGAAAGTTCGGAGAGATCGCTGCGATCTTGGAAAATTTGCCGTTTGAGTTGAAATCACTGGCCGACTTACCGAAGGCGGAACAGGTCGAAGAGAACGGAACAACCCATGATGAGAATGCTCGGCTGAAGGCACTGTATTTTTTTGAGGAAACGGGATTTATGACATTGGGAGAAGATTCGGGACTGGAAGTGGACGCGCTCCACGGGGAATTGGGATTGCATACACGGCGCTTTGGGGCGGGCCACGAGGCGAGTGATGATGAGTGGCTGGAGCACTTTTTAGAGCGCATGGAGGATGTTCCGGAGGCCGAGAGGGCGGCACGGTTTGTGTGTTCGGCGTGTTTGATTTTGGAGGACGGCACGGAGCATTTATTTCACGGGACGGCAGAGGGAGCGATTACGCATGAACCGGAGGCGACACTGTTACCAGGGTTGCCGTTGAGTTCGGTGTTTAAGCCGAATGGATTTGATCGTGTGTATGCGGCGTTGACGAAAAAAGAAAAGGCCCAGATTAGTCATCGGGGCCTTGCTGTTGGAAAAGTCAGAGATTTTCTTGAAGAGCTTTAGGATTCGTCCTCCTCTTCATCGATTTCTTCGTAGGCACCGGCCGGCTCAATGATGATGAAAAGATTGACGGGGGTGACGCCTTCCTCTGTCGGGATGGACATGGTTACGGTGTGTCCCTCTTTGATGAACGTGCGTCCGTTGGAGAGTGAACTGGACAAGGTCCAACCGTTGATGCCCATGGCTTTTTCCATGAAATGGAATGTTTCGGCACGAGGTAGATCGACGATATAAGTATGATTTTCGACCGGTCCGGAGATTCGGCTACGTTCCCATTCCGCGTCATCGGGCATGGCGATATCTTCCCAGCCTTCGATGGGGCCCCAGTAGAAGTCGGGGTCCTTGTTTTTGCAGCCGGCGAAGCTGAGCATTGCTGCGATAAGGCCAATCATTAGAGCGAGCGAAAAAGCTTTTTTCATGATCAAGGGTTTAAATGGTTTTGAATATAAGGCTGGCGAAATATAGCACTATTCAACCTGTACGTCAACGCTGCTCTCACTGCGATACCCAAAGTCATCGTAAACGTAGGCGGTGATGGTGTAGGTGTCTCCCGATTTTGCGGTGGTGGGGATTCGGATGTTTCCTGAGAAAGGAGCAGAAACGTCGGTGAAGTTGAGTGAGTCCCCAAGGTAAAATTCGACTTTATCTAGGCCGTTGAGTGTTTCGGCTTCGACCGTGACGGTATTGTGCCCGGCACGAATTCGAGCGTATGGGCTGGGGGAGGTGATGATGATGGTGGGCTCATTGGCCAGGGTTTCGGCGGTGTGCAGTTCGTCGATATCGGTTGGTTCTAGGAATTCATCAATTTTTTCTTCTTCCATCCAAGCGTCGATGCCGGCTTGCCAGTAAAGGTAATCGGGGATGATGGCTTCGTGGAGTTGAAACTCTTTTTCTTCTAGTGACCATTCAGGCGAGAATTGGGTGGCGACCAATCCGGTGAATCCGTCCACTATCGCAGCGGCCCAAGTGGAATCGATACTGGTGGGCACATGGAAGCTGGCAAATTTTTCGGTGTAGGTCATTTCTTCGGGGGTGTATTCGGAAGGGAGTAGGCCGGTGGATTTAGTGACCGTCATTTCAACGATTCCATCTGGCTTTGTGAAGGGTTCGGATCCTAGTTCGGCAAGCGCCTGGGTCATGAAATCGTTCCAAATGATGGCGGCCACGTCGTATCCATTGGCTTCGTAAGACATGGAGGCGCCATCGGCATTTCCGGCCCATACGCCGGTGGCCAATTTATTGGAATATCCGAGGGTCCATGCGTTATTGGGAGCGTTTTCATCGTATTCATCCTTTTTATTGCTGGTGCCGGTTTTGGCGGCGACCGTGTGTCCGGAAACACGCAATCGAGAACCGAGATTGATTGCGGGATCGGAGAGAATGTCATTAATGAGATAAGCAATTTGTGGGTCCAGAACCTCTTCGCCACCATCGTCTTCCCATTGTTCCAGTACTTCCCCTTCACTATTTTCTATCTTAAGAATAGGAGAGACCGTTTTTTTAGTTCCTCCGTTGGAGAACACACTGTAGGCGCCCACGAGGTCGAGTAAACGTACCTCTCCGCTGCCGAGGGCGAGCGGCCATCCGTATCCAATCGTTTCATCCAATTCGATCCCAAATCCTTCCATAAAGGGAATGATTTCGACCTCTTGCCCGGAAAGGAAATAAGATTTGATGGCGGGGATATTTCGAGACAAGGCGAGTGAGGAGCGGATGTTGAGAGGGCCCATGAATTCGCCATCGTAGTTTTGAGGATACTCTCCGGGGCCAATTTGCGTTTCAACGTCATAAAGTACGCTGGCGGGGGTATAACCGCTGAGGAGCGTGAGTGCGTACACGAACGGTTTAAATGACGATCCTGGCTGTCGATAGCGCGTGGCAATGTTCACGTTTCCGTCGATTTCTTCATCGAAGTAGTCGGCCGACCCCACCATGGCCAAAATTTGTCCAGTTTGAGGATGGATGGAGACGAGGCTGGCATTGTTGGCGTCGAATTGAGTGGCGTTTCGTTCTCGGTATTTTTCAATCGATTCTTCGGCGATGTCTTGCAGGACAGGATCGATGGTGGTGTATACCTTGAGTCCACCTTGTTCCACCACATCGGTGCCGTATTGTTCTTCGATCAGCTCTTTTACATACAATACAAAGTGTGGGTATTTGATGTTTTCGCGATATTCCTTGAATTCCATGACCCACGTTTCTTCAAGGGCGGTTTGAGCTTCGGATTCTGTGACCATGCCTTGATCCACCATGGCTTCGAGCACGATGTCGACTCGCCCAGGGAGGTATATGGATCGTGTTTCGGTTAGTTGAAGGTCGGTGCCGAGGAGACCACGAATGAATTCATTGTCGTTGATGTCATTGAAAGATTGAATGTTTCGGTCGATGACTTCTTCTTCGGTTAGTTCAACAGCAAGGAAAGAGTTTCGGTAGCTTCCATATGGTGAGTAGCGTGTGGGAGCTTTGGGGATTCCGGCCAATATGGCGCTTTCGGTGAGATTGAGTTCAGCGGCCGATTTGTCGAAATAGGTGCGAGCGGCCAGTTCTGCGCCGTATGCGTTGTTTCCGTAGGGGATTTCATTCAGGTATAGCTCGAGGATTTCATTTTTTTTGTAACGTGCTTCAACTTTTACTGCCAAGATGAGTTCTTGGATTTTCCTGGTGTAGGTTTGTTCAAATGTTAGGAAAAGATTTTTTACTAATTGCTGTGTGATGGTGGAGCAACCGCGACGGATGCCGATTCCCAAAAATTCGTGTCCGACCGCTTTGATGTAACAAGGCAGGACAAAACCATGATGATCATAAAATTGATCGTCTTCCACTGCGATGGTTGCGTCGATTAGATAAGGTGAAATTTCATTCAATTCTATGAGTTCGCGGTTTTCTTCTCCATGCACGGCGTATAAAATGTTTCCTTCGCGATCCATGATTAAGGTGGATTCTGCCTGAAGGAGATCTTCAATATCACTAATCGTTGGTAGTCCACGGCTAAAAATAAGAAGCACGAGGATGGTCATCGCTAGTCCTGCGACACAACACGCTCCCACAAAGACTCCCAGCCATTGCAGCCAGCGCTTCCACCAAGGGAGCATGGGATGAGGTTTGATGCGTTGCCAGAATGTCTTAAATTTTGATCTCATGAGAGGCTGTCAATTCAGCGCCAGGAGGATAGCAGATTTTGGCGCAACTTTGTAGTATGATGACGCTATACTTAATTTTAACCCTCGACGCATGGCACTCACGCTTCAACAAATTTATGACTTGGCGATTAAAATGGGACGACAAAACGATCCGCGTTCCCAGAAAGAGATCGACGAAATCCTCAAGGACCTCAAAAAAGAGTACGAAAAGATGGATAAGAAAAAGAAGCCATTTTTTGATGAGGAACGACTCACGAACCCTTATGCGGACTCGAGGATTCTCCATGGGAGACCGACCACAAAGGTAAAGACACTGATGGCGTGTATCGATGCCGAGGTGCAGGAGATTTTACTGGTGAATGAGTTGCGCAAAAATGGTCAAAAAATCGATCTTTTATTGGCGCATCATCCGGAAGGGCGTGCTCTCCTTGATTTAACGAAAGTGATGCCGGTGCAGGAGGGCGTAATGGAGGCACTGGGAGTTCCTATTAATATTGCGGAGAAATTGTTGGATGTTCGTATGAAGAAAATCGATCGATCGTTGCATGCGGACAATTTTGGAAGGGTAGCGGATGCGGCGAGACTACTCGATGTGCCGTTCATGAATTGTAATACGCCGGCGGATAATGGGGTGCATAACTATTTGGAAGGATTTGTGAAGAAAAAACGTGCAAAAATGCGCACCTTGAAAGATTTAACAGAGGCTTTGTTGGAAATTCCGGAATTTGCCGAGGCGGAAAAAGTGGGCGTGGGGCCGGCGATTTATGCGGGCAGCGGGAAATCAAAGCTTGGCAAAGTTGCGGTAACCGGAATGACCGGCGGCACTTCTGGGAATGAAGACATTTATGAGGCCTTAAGTCAGGCGGGCGTGAGTACGATCTTCTCCCATGTGCATGGCCAAAATCGTACTCACGCCCGCGTTAAGTCAGGTGGGCGGGAGGACGATTTTGGCCATGCACATGGGATGAGA
>CAZEDN010000014.1:0-3553 GCA_964510905.1 uncultured Candidatus Peribacteria bacterium | reverse complement strand
ATATTTCAAGCGACAGCTTAGGAATGAATCTCCTTCTCGATCAGGTTGAAAAGAAGGGAGTTAAAGTGATTCCTGGGGGTGGGCTGATACGGGTGAAGCGTTAGCCTGTGCGAACTTCACCACCCAGCTTCTTGATGGCTTCGAACACCGCTTTTTGTGTGGCTTGGAACTCTTCGTCGGTGAGGGTTCGGTCGGCGTGGCGGAGCTCGACGGAAAAGGCGAGAGATTTTTTGTCTTTCGGAATGTTGTCGCCTTCGTAAATGTCGAAAAGCTTGATCTGTTGGATAAGTTTATGAGGGTCGGCGCGGCGGAGCGCTTTTTCGACGTCGGCGATTGGTTTTTTGCGATCGATTAGCAAGGAGACATCGAAAGGCATGTTGGGGAATTTGGGGAGCGCTTCGAATGTAGTGGGTTCACGATCGTGAGCGACCAATTTGGTGAAGTTGACTTCGGTCATTACCACCTTGTGCTCGAGCTCAAAGGCTTGAGCGACGGCTGGGTGTAACGCGAAGATGTATCCTATCGATTCGCCTCGCATCATGATTTCGGCGCATTTCTTAGGATGGGCGTAAGGTGGAGGTGTGTGACAGTCTCGGACAGAGACACTGGGTGCGCGAAAATGTTTTTGAAAAGCCTCGAAGGCGCCTTTGATGCGATAAAAAATCTCTCCTTTGCAGTGACAAGCGCGCGCCATGAGGAGCCATTTTTCTTCCAGGGGCATGAATTCGCCGACTTCTTGGTAAGTTCGTCCGATTTCGAATAACTCCATCTTGTCGCGAAGCTTGCTGTTTTGAGCGATGGCTTTGAGCATGCCTGGCACGAGGCTTACGCGCATATGCGTCTGGTCTGAGGAAAGTGGATTGAGCACTTTGATGTGGCGCATGTCTTCTAGGCCACATTTTTTGTAGAGCTCTTCGTTGTAGAAGGAGTACGCCATGACTTCGGTAAAGCCGAGGATGTTGGCGAGGATGTTACGTGCGGCGTGTTTATGAAATCGCTCTTCGTTTTCTGTTGGTAGGTTGATAGGGAGGTGTGGCATTTCGACGGGGACTTGGTCGTAGCCGTAAATGCGTGCTACTTCTTCGATGATGTCTTCTTCGATGTCCACGTCTCCAGTGGAGCGATGCGATGGCACCGTTACTTCGAATTTTCGTTCCTTTTTGGCGGTTTGGAATTCAAGTGATTTTAGAATGCGCATCATCTCCATGGTGGTGATCTTGATCCCGATTTTATTGTTCACCACGTCCGGGTCGACCGTGATTTTGGCGGGTGTGAATTTCCATGTGCCCACTGTTGTGACTTTGGTTTCTAGCTTGGCGTCGGGGCATGTTTCCAGGAGTAGGACGATGGCTCTGCGTACTGCTTTTTCGGTTAGATCGGGGTCGAGCCCTTTTTCAAATCGTTGTGATGCGTCGGATCGTAAGCCGTGGTGTGTGGATGTTTTTCGGGTGATTACGGGATCCCAGTTGGCTGCCTCAAAAATGACTTCCGTGGTTTGATCGTTGATTTCAGAATTGGCGCCACCCATGATTCCGGCGAGGCCCATGACTCCTTTCCCGTTGGTTACCACAGGGTCTTCGGTGCGAAGTTTCCGCTTTTTGTGGTCGATGGTTTCGAGAATTTCGCCTTTTTGTGCGAAGCGAACCTCGAGAGTGTCGGTGCCCACGATTTGGCGGTCGTATGCGTGCATGGGTTGTCCCAGTTCCAGCATCACGTAATTGGTGATGTCTACGATGTTGTTGATGGATGGAATGCCCACCGCTTCAAGTCGTTTTTGTATCCATTCAGGAGACGGTTTGATTTGGACATTACTAACGATGCAACCAGAGAATTGTGGGGAGATTTTCTTGTCTTTGATGACGATATTCACTTTTTTTGTCGGCTCTTTGAGGGTGAATTTCGTGAGTGGGTCGTATGGTTTGAGTGGGTTCTTTAGTAAGGCGGCCAATTCGCGTGCCATTCCATAATGGCCCCATAAGTCTGGTCGGTGTGTGAGTGATTTGTTGTCGAAATCGAAGATGGCATCGTCTTTTTTGAGAGCGGTGGCGAGGGGAGTGCCGACCTTTGCGTTTAAATGAGTGAGGTCTTTGATGCGAGGTTCTTTCGTGTCGGGGGTATTATCGGGCTCCATGTCGATCTCTTCTCCTGCACAAATCATTCCAAAACTTTTTTCTCCACGAATTTTGACCTCTTCTAATTCAACAGAAGGATTCTGGCCGTGCCATTTCACCCAAGCGCCAGGGATGGCTATGGGTACGAGCATGTTTTCCTTTAAATTCACTCCACCACAAACAATTTGAGCCGGCTTGGTTTCTCCAATGTCTACTTTGCATACTTTGAGTTTGTCGGCATTGGGGTGGGGTTCGATTTTCAAAACCTTCCCGATCATCATTTTGTCGTATGCCGTTGTTTGATCCATAACCTCTTCCACCTCGGCCGTGTGCATGGTGAGTTTTTCACCGAGTTTCTCGGCGGTGTAGCCGGGAGGGATGGTGACGAAGTCTTTAAGCCAATTTAGAGAAAGTTTCATTTTTCAGGTTAGAATTGTTCGGAAAAGCGAATGTCGCCGCTAGTGATGAGGCGGATGTCATTGATGCCGTATCGCATCATGACAAGGCGGGTGAGGCCGAAGCCGAATGCCCAGCCTTGGACTTTTTTGGGATCGGCGCCTCCGGATTTGATAACGTGAGGGTGGGTCATGCCGCAGCCCATGAATTCGATCCATCCGGTGCGTTTGCACACTTTGCAGCCTTTGCCGTCGCAGAAAATACAGGACATGTCGAGCTCGAGGCCAGGCTCTACAAATGGGAAATAGCCGGGGCGGAATCGTATTTTCATCTCTTTTTTGAAGAGTCGTTGGAGGAATTCGAGCATCACGCCTTTGAGGTGCGCGATGGAGATGTTTTCATCGATCATGAGCCCTTCGACTTGGTCGAAGGTGTGTTCGTGTGAAGCGTCGGTTGCTTCATTTCGGAAACAGCGGCCCGGAACGATGATGCGCAGCGGGACGCCGTACTTTTTCATGGCGCGAACTTGGTTCGGCGAGGTGTGTGTGCGTAATACGAGGCGACCCTCTTTGCCGTGCGCCTTTTTGTCGATGAAGAAGGTGTCTTGCATGTCGCGCGCCGGGTGGTGCGCAGGAATGTTTAATCCTTCAAAATTATAATATTCGCTTTCGATCTCGGGACCGTCCACCACGGTGAATCCCATCTGTTGGAAGATGCGTTCCACTTCTTCTTGAACTTGGTATAAAGGGTGAATGTGGCCCGCGCGATATTCTTTCCCAGGCGCGGTTAAGTCAAGCCAGTCATCTTTGAGTGATTTTTCGATCGCGGTTCGTTCAAATTCGTTTTGTTTCATCTTAAATTTGCCTTCGAGTTGAATTTTAAGTTCATTCGATGCTTTTCCAAAAATTCTTTTATCCTCAGCGGATAAATCTTTGAGTCCACGAAGGACCATGGTCATTTCACCACTGCGGCCGAGGTATTTGTTGTGAAACGCCTCAAGCTCTTCAGGGGTTTTGGTTTCAGCTTCTGGCTCGGAGTAGGATTTG
>CAZEDN010000013.1:10864-11416 GCA_964510905.1 uncultured Candidatus Peribacteria bacterium | reverse complement strand
GTTTATTTTTTGTTCATAAAATGTTCATGAAAGTTTAATTTCGGTGTTAAAAAATCGTCATGTCGTTGTGATATACCGGTCACGTTCAAGTAAGGGGGCAGTATGGTTACATTGACAGTCTTGACAACTAGTCAATAGGGGTTCGACTCCCCTTGCCTCCACCACTTGGACAAAAGAAAGAGCCCGACAATTGTCGGGCTCTTTCGGCAGTATGTGACAGTCTTGACTCTATAATTATATAGTGTTTTTGGCTTTAAATCAACGAAAACTCCTCAATAGACTAGTTTTTTATAACAGCCGTTACACAAGATTTTGCTGAATTTTTGTGGGTCGAGAGTGGTCTTAGTGGGTTCACCGCATTCGGCGCATTTGATGTCGTGCATGATTTTGGATGGGCGGAGGGCGAGGCGAGTTCGGTGGCGGCAGTCTGGGCAGTTTAGTGGGGGAGGAATGTTTTGCGATTGGTAGAATTTGAGTTCTTTTCGGATGATTTTGTAGTTTCGCTCGCAGTTCTGGCAGGTGAGGATTTCGTCGAGAATGGACTTGTCTATT
>CAZEDN010000013.1:0-10854 GCA_964510905.1 uncultured Candidatus Peribacteria bacterium | reverse complement strand
GTCTATTTCCTTGATGTTGGATGGAATTTTCCCCATTTCAATTGTTCCTTTACCCTTCATGCCCCAGTCCGTGTCTTCCCATTTCCAACCACGAGATAGGGCTTCTTCTCTTGAAAAAGGAAACTCATCAAAAGAGACCGTATTGTTGTATCCAAATAGAGACATTTCCATGGGGAAAAGTTCGCCATACTCGCCATCTTCGCGCATTTTTTCTTTAATTTTTTCAACCAGCGCCTCGTATTCTTCCTTGGAATACTGTTTGTTGAGGACGCAGTATCGGGCGCCGGCTTTTAATCCCACACACCCAAATAAGTTTTTGCTGTTGATGCTTTGATTGCTGTATTCGGTGTCGGAGGATCCCCAACAATAGCGGGAGAATTTTACGTTGTACGAATTGATGCCGGAGCATACAGTTTCGTAGAGAAGTTCGGCGTTGCGGCCAGCGGTGCTGGAATCCATGCAGTATTTGGCGTTGCGCCAGACGTGTTCGCCGTATGAACATTCTTCGGCGTCGTAGCAGTGGAAGACTTGTTTGCAGTTTTTTGCGTTGCGGATGTGGTCGCCGGTGCAGTTTTCGGTGTGTTCGATTTGAAGGTTTTTGCGGGGCTCTGTTTTGAGGAATTCTAGGAATTTTTGATTGATGGAGGCTATGGATTTTGAATCGCCGAAGTTTATTTTCTTGAATTCTTTAAAATAATCTTCGCGTGAGTATGGTTTGTTGAAAATGTAGAATTCCCTTTGGCGCAGATTGGTTGAATACAAACAGTTTCGGCAGCCGATGCAGCCTTCGAGGAATGCAGAGTCGCTGCAATCGCGGCAGTTTTGAGAGTAGCGGAGGGTGTAACAATTGACGCAATCGGTGATTTCGTAACAGCGTTCGCAGGCGTGAACGTAATTGCACTCTAGGCAGTCGTCCGATTTTTGGAGCCAGTAGCCGTAATAGCAATCTTCGAGGTTGCTGCTTTCGCTGATGAGGTAGCAGTTTCGGCAGTTGGCCACCGATTCGCAAAAGTCGCAGTTTTCGTTGTAGATCCCGGTGAGGCCGAGTTGGGGAGCCTCGTGCATGAGTTCGTCGAATTGTTCGAAAAAAGAACGGTGCGGGTCGTAGTCGCGGGCGGCGGCTCGGTCATCGCGTTCTTCGGCGTACCAACAGGTTTGGCAAAAGACTATGTAGTCGGTTTTTTGAGGAAAACTGGAAACAAAAGGGTTTTGGCAGTTGTCGCAGGTACGGGTGTAGTAGACGTAGTCGTTGATGTGGGCGTGGCGTCGTAAGTGGCGACAGGGGGGGCACCATGTGGGTTCTGGAACGTCGATTTTTTTGTAAAAAGCCTTATCCTCTTCAGGGATTTCGAAAGATTTTTGGCAGTTGGGGCAGGGCTTTGACATCGGTGGCGCTTACAGTGTTTTTAAGGGTATCGGAATGTAAGTTTGGGGTCAATTTTGCGCGTTTATTTTTTGTTCATAAAATGTTCATGAAAGTTTAATTTTGGTGTTATTTTTTCGTCATGTGAATTTGCTAGGCTCGTGCTGTTCAGAGCGCGGGGGTAGCAGGTTTGCGTCGATTAACTGAGACTTGGTTGGCATGGGTTCAATTCCCATTACCTCCACCATCTGAACCATACAAAAGGGATGCCGCGGCATCCCTTTTGTTGTGTAGCAGGTCGACTAACTGAGAACAATCCTATGATACCAGGTTTTTGGCTTAAAATCAACGAAAACCTCGTTCCAAGCAGTCCCTTATCGCTTCTTCAATCGGACGCATTTTGATTCCTTCGGCGGTTAGCTTATCGGTGTTTAGGACGCAGTTTGAGCGTCTGGCTTTTGTTATCTTTTCGAGTTCTTCCAGTGAGATGATTTCGTATTTGAATTCGGGGTCTACGATTTCTTTGTACATTTCTAGGATGGTCTCGTGGTCGATTGCTCCTGGGTTGGTCATGTTGTAGATTCCGGTGGCTCCTTTTTTGATAAGTTCGTATGTGGCGGGGAGGAGATCTTCTACTACGGTCATTGAATTCGGAATGTTGATGACCTTGTCGTATTTAATGATTTTGGAGATGAAGTTTCGTTGGCCCGGATTTGCATCGATTGGCATGCGAAGTCGGAGTTGGAGAACTGGAAATTCTTTGAGTTCTTGGTCGCATATTGCTTTTGTGTGGCTGTAGTAACTGTCTTCGAAATTGGGTGGATCTTCTTCTGAAAAACCTTTTCCATCGTTGTCTCCCTCATAAATGCAACCGCTGCCTAAATGGGCGAAACGTACGTTTTTTTCAGTACAAGCTTTTAAAAGGACGCGTGGTCCGGTTACATTTGAATACATCGTTTCTTCTTTGTGATCTTCACACCAATCCACGTTTGGGCGGCCGGTTTTCCCGGCACAGTTTAATACGATGTCGGGGGTATGTGTTTCGAGGTCTTTCAATACTTCTTCGAGCTTACCAATATCGGCATCTCCAAATACAACTTCCTCGCCTTGTTCTTTTAGGAAGTCGAAAAATTTGTGTCCTAAATATCCTTTTCCGTAGATTAGGATTTTCATGTTTTTTTCACTTTAATGAATCCGCCGTTTTTAGCGTTGATGAGGTTGATGGTAGCGGTGGCTACAGCGATCACGGTGAACAGCAAAAAGAATCCATTGAAGGTGGTCCATTGAGAGGTGTGATGGATGAGGAACATGATGAGAAGGCTTGGAGTCATGGCGTGGAGGCTCATTTTGTAGCTGGCGCCGTAGTCCATTTCCAGGTTCATGATGCTCCCGACGATCCAAATGAGCAGCCCAAGTAAGAGGGCGTAGATCATGCGGAAAATGATGAGGCCGATGTACATCATGATGATTACCGCGAGTACACCTGCGACAAAGAACGGCTTGGCGGTATCCCATCCTTTTTGCAGTAAGAAATCGGCCTTTTCTTTGTCGAGTACGCCGTCTTCCATTTCGTTGAGGGGGATGGTTTTGAGTTCATCATCGCCTTGCGTAAAGAGTGTGTCTTCGGTGAGCCAGGCCAGGCTTTTGTACTCCATGAATTGTTCGGCGCTGAATGGGGTGATGGTGTCGATGACGATGATGTTCTGGAAGAATTCGGTCTCTTCCCATTTGCCTTCTTCGAGGTAGTACGCTTCTGATGTGATGAAGTATGGTTCTTCGACGTTGGTACTGATTTTTCCGCCTTCTGCGGTGACGATCAGTTCTTCGGGATAGAGGGTGAGGGTGGTATCGATGATGTGTCCGACTTTGTCCCTTTCGCTAACGAGTGGTACACCGAGGACTATTCCTCCTAGAATCATGAGGAGAAGAGAAAGGAGGAGTAAATACCCGAAAGCGCTGCCAAATTTCCGTTTGGGGATGCTGGCGTAAAATTCGGGGGAGTAGATGGATGCGCTGAGTTTTTTGAAGAAGTTGAGTTTTGGGGGAGTTTGAGGGGGCATGGAGGGAACGGTTAGGAATGTTATTTGGAGTTTATCACAGGGAAAGAAAAAGGTCTTGACAATTTCGGACGGAGCATGTTAATGTTTTAGCACGTTAAAACATTATTCGCTGATTTATCATGGCTGAACGATGGAAGGACAAAAAGACCAGAGACCTCTTTGGGGCGATCCTTACACTCAAAAATAAGAAGGAGTGTGAACGGTTCTTTCGTGATCTTTGTACGTTGAGTGAGATCAAGGCTATGGCGGAGCGTTGGCAGGTTGCGAAGATGGCAGATGAAGAGATTCCGTATCGTAGAATTGCTAAAGAAACTGGGGCAAGTACGGCCACGGTAACGCGTGTTGCACATTGGTTGCATCATGGAGAAGGGGGGTATCAACTTGTGTTAAAGCGTTTGTAGAAACGTCCACAAGTCGGATTCCCCAGAGCTCAAAACTGAGCTCTTTTTTGTATCCTTTTAACTTTTATATCATGAAAAATCTCAACGGAAATTGTCTCAAAATTGCCATTCAAAAGAGTGGTCGATTGACGGAGCAGACTATCGATCTGCTCAAGCGGAGTGGGCTGGAGTTTGATGCGTATGGCCAACGGTTGTTTTCGACGTGTCGGAACTTTAATTTGGAGATCCTTTTCATTCGGGATGATGATATTCCGGAGTATGTGCAGGATGGTGTGTGTGATTTGGGAATTGTGGGAGCTAATGTGGTGGCGGAGAAGAATGCGGATGTGGAAGTGGTGGAAAAGTTGGGCTTTGGGATGTGCCGTATGTGTTTGGCGGTTCCAAAAAATTCAGAGATTCGTGATGTTGAAGATTTGAAGGGGAAAATGGTGGCAACATCGTATCCGAATATTTTGAAGCGGTATTTTTTGGGTGGTGGGGTGCGGGCGGATGTTGTGGAGGTGAAAGGTTCGGTGGAAATTACACCAAGTTTGCAAGTGGCGGATGCGGTTTGTGATGTGGTTTCTACTGGGACGACTTTGCGGATGAATGGTTTGCGTGAGTTGGAAACTATTCTGGAGTCGGAGGCTTTGTTGATTGGAAATTCTTCTGGAGTGAAAAGGGGGTTGAAGGGGGATTTGGAGCGATTGTTGATGAGGATTCGGGGCACTTTGGCGGCGCGGCAGTATAGATATGTGATGATGAATGCGTCTGAGAAGTCGGTGATGAAGATTAAGAAAATCTTACCTGGGCTTTCGAGTCCTACTGTATTGCCTTTGGCTAAGAAGGGGATGGTGGCGATTCACTCGGTGGTGCCGGAAGAAGTTTTTTGGGAGGTGATGGAGCGCCTCAAGAAGGCTGGGGCGAGTGGGATTTTGGTTCAGCCAATTGAAAAAATGATTCTTTAACTTTATATATTTAACCTTTTTAGGATGATTTCTATTTATGAGTGGGATAAGGCGGAAAAGGATGCGAAGGCGCGGATCATGAAGCGCGCGCAGGTTGATGTGGAAGCTGTTGCCGATGTGGCGCGAACGTGGCTCGAGCGTGTGCAGAGTGAGGGTGACGTTGCCTTGCTGGATTATATTCGGGAGTTTGATGATCCGGATTTTGAGCTTAGTCAGTTGCGGGTGAGTGAGGAGGATATAAAAGCGGCGTATTTGGCGGTTTCGGAGGAAGCTTTGGCAATGATTCGTGAGCAAATTCGGATTTCGAAGAAATATCACGAGTTTCAGGCGTCGAAAGTTGATGCTGATTGGGAAATTGAGACGGTTTCGGGTGTAAAGACGGGGGCACGAGTTGTGCCGATTGATGCGGTGGGATTGTATGTGCCGGCCGGGAAGGCGCCGTTGCCAACGGTGGCGCAGATTTTGACGGTAGCGGCCAAAGCGGCGGGGGTTTCTCGTGTGGCGGTGTTTTTCCCTCCTACGGCGCCAAATAATGAGATCATTGTGGCGGCGAAAGAGGCTGGTGCTGATGAAATTTATCGCGTGGGAGGGATTGCGGCGATTGGTGCTATGACCTACGGTACGGAGACTATTGCTCCTGTTAATTTTATTGCTGGGCCTGGGAGTCCGTATGTTCAGGCGGCTAAGTTACAGGTTTTTGGGAAGGTGGGAATCGATATGCTTTCTGGACCGTCGGAAGCGTTGATTTTGGCGGATGAAACGGCAGATTTGCGTTATTTGGCGGCCGATATTTTGGCGCGGTGTGAGCATGGGCCTGATTCGGCTGGGATGCTTGCTACTACTTCGCGTGAATTGGCGGAACAGGTGAAGGATGAGGTGGAAACGCAGGCCTTGAGTTTGCCGCGGCAGGAGTATTTGATGGCTGCGTTGGATGGGTACAGTGCGATCGTGGTGTTCGATTCGGAAGAGGCGATGATCGAGTTTGCAAACGATTATGCGGCGGAGCATTTGGAAATTCAGATGAAAAATCCGCGAGATGTATTGGCGCGAATTCGGAATGCGGGGTCGGTGTTTTTGGGAGATTTTGCTCCTGTTGCGGTGGGGGATTATGCGAGCGGGACCAATCACTGTTTGCCGACTGGTGTTGCACCCAAGTTTGCTTCTCCAGTGAATGTTTCGATGTTTCAAAAGAAGATGGAGTTTCAGGAGCTCACGCGGGAAGGTTTGGCCAATTTGCGGCCTATTGTTGAGACGATTGCGGATGTGGAAGGGCTTGAGGCGCACAAACGTAGTGTTCAAATTCGTTTAACCGATTGACCCATGCAAACCATTTATGAAAACTTACAATCTGATCAGACTGAGGAGGCTCGTGAGCGCTTGATTGAGTTTATCGAGCGTCAATTTGGTCTCACCGTGGATGATTTGTGGTTTGAAACGTCGGCGGTGTCGCTCAATTCGTTTAAGGGATGTTTGATGAGTGAGGGGGAACGTTACTTCTTTAAAACGCACATTGAAGAGGGCGGGCAGACTCAGGAATATGTTGGTGGAAAGTTGTTGGAGGAGGCCGGTTATCCGGTGATTACGCCGGCGTATTCGTGTGTGGATCGTGGGCGTGAGTTGCTCATTTATCCTTATATTGAGGATCCATCGTTGTTTGAAGTTGTGAATGAGGGGATGCCGGATTTGGATTCGTTGAGAGTGGTTCAGGAGAAGTATGATCGGCGTTTGTTGGAGATTTATAAAGCGAGTTTTAAGGAGGGGGAGGCGGAATATCCAGCTGTTCAGCAGTTGTTTTATGGACGATTGAAGGGGCCGCGATTTGAAAAATTTTACGGTGGGCGTGAGGATGTGTTGAGGCCCTTGAGTGATGTGATTGAGATGGCGCGAAAGAGTTTGGCGCCGGAGAATCAATTGCCGTTTACTGTGGTGGGACATGGTGATGCGCACAATGGAAATGTGTTTTGGACGAGTGAGGGGTTGAAGCTTTTTGATCCGGCGTATGCGGGACGAATGGATCCGTTTTTGGATTTGGCGAAGCCGATTTTTCACAATACCTTTGCACGTTGGATGTACTTTCCGGATCGTGGGACCGAGATAACCGATGTGGAGTGGATGTTTTTTGAGTCGAAAATGAAAAATGTTCTTGCGCCATTGGTGCGGTGGTTGGATGAGAAAGACGTTTTGCCTTCGGATTGGGAGGTGCGATTGAGGTCGGCATTGCTTTGCTGTCCGTTGCTTACGGTAAACCTGTTTGATGAGTCTAAATATCCTTCGGAAATTGCGCAGTTTGGATTGGAGCGAGCTATGGAGATGGCCACATTTGATTTTTCACCCTATTTAAAATGATCACCATTATCGATTACAACGCGGGCAATTTAAAAAGTGTGCAGAATGCGCTGGATCGTCTGGGTGCGGAGTATGTGGTGGCGAGCGATCCTAGGGTGGTTGAGAAGGCGGAGAAGGTGATTTTCCCAGGAGTGGGTGCGGCGGGTGCGGCTATGGAGGCGTTGAAGGAGTGTGAGTTGGTGGATGTGTTGAGGAATTTGAAAGTTCCTATGTTGGGGATTTGTTTGGGGATGCAGTTGCTGTCCGATTTGTCGGAGGAGGATGGAGCGGAGTGTTTGGGGGTGGTTTCAGGAAAGGTTCGGCGGTTTGAGGGGGATGTTAAGGTCCCTCAAATTGGATGGAATTTGGTGAAGTTTGCAGGTAGTTGTCCTTTGTTTAAGGATATTCCGGATGAGTCGCGGTTTTATTTTGTGCACTCGTATGCGCCGCCGCTTTCGGATGAGACTGTGGGAGTGAGTTTTTATGGTCAGCCGTTTGCCTCTGTTGTGCAGCGTGACAACTTTTATGGAGTTCAATTTCACCCGGAGAAGTCGGGTGAAGTTGGCCTAAAGATATTGCAAAATTTTCTAAATTTGGAAGAAGAATGCGCGAATCTAGAATTTTATTCTGATTCGCGTGTTATGGAAATTATTCCGGCGATTGATCTCATGGATGGGCAGTGTGTTCGCTTGAAACAAGGGCGGTTTGATCAGCGTACCGATTATGCGATGACGCCGGTTCAGATGGCGCGGTTGTTTGAGCGGATGGGGTATGAATGGCTGCACATCATCGATTTGGATGGGGCGCGAGAGGGTGTCTCGAGGAATTTAGAGACGGTGCGGGCGATTTTGGAGAATACGGATTTACAGGTTCAACTGGGTGGTGGGTTGCGGTCTTTAGAGGATATTGAGCGGGTTTTGGAGTTTGGAGTGGATCGGGTTTTGGTCGGGAGTATGGCGGTGAGGGCGCCGGCTGAGATGCGGATGGCGATCGAGAGGTTTGGGCCGGCGCGCGTGGTTCCGGCGATGGATGTTCAGAATGGGGAGGTTAGGATTTCGGGATGGAAAGAGGGGAGCGGGTTGGGAGTTGATGAGTTTGTGCGAAAGATGATCGATTTGGGGGTGACCACTATTTTATGTACCGATATTTCACGCGATGGAATGATGCAGGGGCCGAATGTGGAGTTGTATGAAGATTTGGCGCAGAAATTTCCACAGATTGATTGGATTGCGGCGGGAGGTGTCACACTTAAGGATCAAGATTTACCGGTTCAGGCGGGCGTTGTTGGAAAGGCATTTTATGAGGGATCTCTTCTGGAGAAACGCATCATTCCGTGTTTGGATGTGAAGGATGGACGGACCGTAAAGGGAGTGAATTTTAAGAATTTGCGGGATGCGGGCGATCCAGTTGAGTTGGGACGTTTGTATTCGGAGCAGGGAGCTGATGAGTTGGTGTTTTTAGATATCACTGCAACGAAGGAGAAGCGCAAAACGTTGGTTGAGTTGGTGGAGCGTGTGGCACGAGAAATTTCTATTCCTTTTACGGTGGGCGGTGGGATTAATTCTGTGGAGGATATTCGAGTGGTATTGGAAGCGGGAGCGGATAAAGTTTCGTTGAACAGTGCGATCGTGAAGAATCCTGAGCTCATCAATGCGGCGGCCAAGCGGTTTGGGTCGCAGTGTGTGGTGGCGGCGATCGATGCGAAAAAGTGTGATGATGGATGGTGTATGTCTGTAAAAGGTGGTTCGGAGATGGTAAATATTGATGCAGTAACGTGGGCGAAAGAGGCTGAATCCCGCGGCGCGGGCGAGATTTTGTTGACTTCGATGGACCGCGACGGGACGAAGCAAGGTTTTGATCTTGAGCTGTTGCGTGCGGTTTCTTCGGTGGTTTCTATTCCTGTGATCGCCTCCGGTGGCGCAGGATCGGAGCAGGATTTTGTGGACCTTTTTGAGGCGAACGTTGCGGATGCCGCTTTGGCCGCGAGCGTGTTTCATTTCGGCGAAATCTCTATTCCTAACCTTAAATCATGAATTTTTCAGACATCAATTTCGATAGATTAAACGGACTCATTCCTGCGGTGATCCAGGACGCTTCTACTCGCGAAGTACTCATGGTTGGCTTCATGAATAAGGAAGCGCTTCAGAAAACCCTCGAAGATGGGAAAGTGACGTTTTGGAGTCGGACCAAGCAACGTTTATGGCAAAAAGGTGAAACGTCTGGCAATTTTCTCCAAGTTTGTGATGTGCGACTCGATTGCGACCAGGACACAGTCCTCATTCTCGCGAAACCCGTTGGTCCTACGTGTCACGCGGGGCAACGTACCTGTTTTGGAGAGGGATCTCTTGGTGTGGGCATTTTGGCCGATTTATCCAATCTGATCGAAACCCGTAAAAAAGAGCTTCCCTTGGGCTCCTACACCACTTCCTTGTTTCAGGAGGGGCTTCCTAAAATCTGTGCGAAGGTAGAGGAGGAGTCTGGAGAAGTCATCCAAGCGGCTTTACAGGAGAGCGACGAAAGATTGGCCGAAGAGATTAGCGATCTACTCTACCATCTGTTGGTTTTGATATCACAGAAAGGGCTTTCTTTAGCCGAAATCTTGCTTACCCTGGAGAACAGGAGAGAAAATTCTTGATATTTTCCTGTTTATGTGTTATAGTATTAAGAATAGTTTTTGTGAATAGATATAAAAATGAAAAAGATCTTTCGATTATTCCTGTTACTAGGAGTATCTGTGTTAGCGCTACTGGCCTTGGCGCCTAGTACTTACGCGGCTGATTATGAGGTTAGTTGTACCGGTTCTTCTGGTTCACCTACGGCAATTACCGAGGCAACCTATAGTTCTTCTGATAACTTGACCCTGACTGATGGAGGGGACGGTTACTGTGCCTTAGATGCTGCGTTAAGCGTGAATAATTTGACGATTAATTCGGGAGTGGTTTTAACCCATGCGGATGAGGACACAACGGGTGTGACGATTACTGCGGCGGGGGATATGACGGTTACCGGAGATATCAATGTGGATGAGAAAGGTTGTGGAGGTGGAACAGGGGCTGCCGATAATGCCGAGGGTCCTGATTTGCCGGGCACAGCTTGTACAGCCAAAAAAGGAGGTTATGGAGACTATCAGCAAACCGGTGCCTCTTATGGTGGTGTTGGTGGAACGGCCAATTATAGTGACTTCCAAAGTGCGGTGTATGGGGATCAGACGGATCCGGCTTATCTTGGTTCGGGTGGAGGAACGACCGGTTATAGCAATATTGGAGGGAATGGTGGGGGATTGGTGATCCTTACGGTTACCGGGATCCTGGATATTGATGGGGTGATTACCGCAGATGGAGGAGATGGCACCGGGCTTTCTTTGAATGGTGGAGGGGGAGGTTCTGGTGGAGGAATCAAAATTACAGCGGGAACACTTTCTGGTGCGGGATCAATTAGTGCGGACGGAGGTGCCGGAGGAGATGGATCCAGCCGTGATGCGGGTGGTGGCGGTGGTGGTCGGGCTTATATTTCGTATACAACTTTAGGAGATTTTACGTTAACCAGTGTGACGGCAACTGGGGGAACAACGGGAGGTCAGGATGGGGCAACCGCTGGAGAAAATGGGACGACGTACTTGCTTGAATCAGATGCAAACAATTTGACGGTTACTTCTGGAGTAGACATTACCGGTAATATTTCGATGAATACCATTACCATTAGTAATGGTGCTTACTGGCGTTGTAATGGGGCTTCGGGTGATGTGACTGTTGAGCCGA
>CAZEDN010000012.1:0-11544 GCA_964510905.1 uncultured Candidatus Peribacteria bacterium | reverse complement strand
CTCGTATTTGCCGCGCGGGAATACATTGGAGTACAAAATGATCAAAAATAGGATCTTTTAAACCCGCGGCCTTAGCGCTAAATACCCCGCTGAAGCATAAATAACCGTCCGAGCTCCACTTACAGGAGTTCTTGCGCACCAACAATCTGGAGTATTCGGCCAACCCATCCAAATAGAGCCATTAGATTGTCTCGCTCCAGCTTCATTATAAGTGGACAACCTTAAAACCTTCCCTCCACAGGCTCTAACAGCATCTAACATGGGGTCAGAAGACCATGAAATAGGCTGCTCAATTGATAAGGCCGCAGCGCGAGAGTTGATATTACCAAAAGCACGAACTGCGCCCATGGACCCATTCTTGCTGCCATGTGTGATGGCATTAAAAAGAGCTTCTTGAGTCGTCTGAGCAAGTGCAGTCAAAATAGTTCCACGAGGACAGATTCCAAATTTACGCAAAAGATCAAGAAGTGGGTCATAAAGGAACCGAGCCATAATCTCTCCACCCACCTCATGCAGCTGGTCCATTTGTGATGCCAAAGCCACTCCACGGTCCGACACAGAAACCCTATCGGTCAATCCATGCATCCCATCAACCGGTTGATACTCAAAATGTCCGTCTTTAAAACCCTCGTCACGAAGTCGGTCCGACTCCCGCATAACGTCAATAAGCTGATCGCCAGCCCCAATCTCCCAATAAAAATCCGGGCTACCGTCGTGCCTCATTTGTGCGAGGGAGCCTTCAAAGGTTAGATCAGGCCTAAGCATATAGATTGAATAAGGAGAGCATTAAACCCTAAAATCTGCCAAAAATCCAGTAAAATGGTAAAGTAACCCCATGCACTGCCAAACCAAACTCGGCCGCGACCTTACTCAAGACGAAATCGCACTCATCGGTCATTTTCGAAGGACTGAATTTCATGTGAGCGATCCCGTTACTGAAGACACTGAATTCTCCGAGCAAATCTTTTTCCTCCTCCAAGAAGGGGAGGACACCCTAGCATTTGGCCGACTCAAACCACTCGAGGTCACTTTTCAGAGTAAAACATACGAAATCCTCGGCATCGCGAGCATTGTCGCCGCCGAAAAGTCCAAGGGCAACGGGAAAGCACTGGTAGGCCACATCAAGGAACACATATTAAAGGACGGCCGCACCGGTCTCGGGTTCTGCAGCCCCAAAGTCATCGAATTCTACGAAAAATGCGGATACAAAACCATAAAAGATGGGGCTGCCCGCTGCATTTACGAAGAAAACGGTGAGGTAATTCCGCATAAAGAAGATAGTAACCTCATCTACATCGATGGAAACGACCACCTCGGCCAACTCATCGAAAAAAATCCCGCCAACACCGTTCATCTCACATGTCCACATTGGTAACCCAACCTCTTCCCATGAAAAAACTCTTCATCCTTCTCATTATCGCGTTCGTCATCTACAAAGGCGCCTTCCTCTATTTAACGATCCAAAATGTCCATGCGCCGATCGCCAAGATACCCCTGGTAGAACGTTCCCTCAACCAAGAATACGCCCCCGAATCGGTCCAGACCTTCTTTTTCGAAGACATTCGATTCGATGTCCCGGCCGACAAGGGGCTTTTCGAGATAACCGGAGGAGGCGAAATGTCCCTAAAACTCGAGCGAAGCGACGAATCAAGCATCTTTATCATGAATTATGATGACCACTTAACAGATGCAGTAAAGCAATTCAGTGAGGAGGACGCTTTTCAATTCCTCAAAACCATCTACGCCACCACTCCCAGCATAAAAGGATTTTTTCTCGCCCATCAACAGTACAAAAATCTCTACTTAAAAACAAAATTACATCTACGAAATGCCGACAAATACGCCGCCGTTTTCGAAGAAGAAGATCACCGCGGATTCCAGGTTTGCACCCCCGACTTAAGCGAATGCGAAAGCACCCTCATCCAACTTTTCATCGACGACGATCCCACCAATTACTACTTCAAATTCTTTGGAGACTTCACTCAAGACGAAATCGACGCCACTATTCTATCCGCTCGAAAAGTCTAATTTTCCCTTTCTTTTAGCCAAATGTTCTGTTAGGGTACCGCCAGAACTTCAGGCTTTTCAGTGTCATGGTTAAAGGTGCACATCTTGACCATAACGGCATAGTAGGGTCCCATTGTAAGTTCGCCGTTATTATTTCTTATCCTTTACACCATGGCTAAAAAGCTATTTGTAGGAAACCTAGATTGGGGGATGACCAATGAAGAGCTCCAAGCTCTTTTCGCCGAGTACGGTGAGGTCGAAGAAGCGGTCATCATCATGGATCGCATGACCGGTCGCTCCCGCGGCTTTGGATTCGTTACTTTCGTCAACGACGACGACGCCGACAAGGCGATCGAAGGGTTGAACGAAACAGACGTCAAAGGCCGAAACATTGCGGTCAACGAGGCCAAGCCTCGCGACGATCGCTAAATTCGCAAAAAAACTGAAAAGTGGGCGGTGTGCAAGCCCGCTTTTTTGTTACCATTTGAATCGTAGTATTGCCGCAAGGGTGGTTTTGTGCTATAATAACAAAATGATAACCATAAAATCATGGTAGAAATCCCAGAAGTTCCTAGCGCGATTCCTGGCAATAGAGCTGAAACGGTGGCTCGTACTCTCTTAGAAGCATGGCACCTTGAAGAGCTTTACGGAGGGCTCATAGAAGGACAAGAAGAATTGGATGTGACAACCACGGCCGCATTGTGGAACCAAATGTTTCTAGAATCATTCAGTGATCAATCTCTAGATGATTTGATTGAGGGAGCAGAAGCTCAAGTGAGACAGATTATGGATGATCACAGTCTATACAAACCTGGTATGAGCCCGTTCAATATGTTTAGCGGGCATCAGCGACACGAAATGCGGAATTACGCTGTCCGAGACAAGCATGGCATCTATGGTCGCGAATACGAAACTGATTCTCACGAGGCTATAACCGCTTACTTGCGAATGGGCAAACTGGTAGAGCTAATAGCCTGGAATGAGACACTAGAAGAAGTGAAAGTCCGAGCTTACGCTGAAGAACGCAGGAAGCGATTTGAGTTTCAAGATGATGATCTAAGGATCGCCGAAGAAGAAGGAAGAGCCGCTGATGCCGCAGCAGATGAAGCCTTAGGAAACATGTAAAAATGGACTACAAAACCACCTACGCACAAATTCAAGACCTATTTAAGAAGGGCGACTACCAAAACGCGCTCCAGCTCACGCTACTCCTGCGCCAGGAATATCAATCCGATCCATACCTCCACCGAATGATCAATAAGATCAAAAAGGTCATCCGGGAAGGGGAGTTGCATGGCCGGGGAGGCTTCATCAAAAAAGGAATCAAATCCATCCGCCAATTGCGCCGCAGCAAGGAGTACGAAAAGGTAATCCAGGCCTGCGGAGAGGTTCTCAGTGTCGATCCCGACAACAAAACGGTTCATAAGCTGCGCCAAAAGGCACAGATCGCTCTCATCGAGAAAAAGCTCAAAGACCCCACCCTCGAAGAGTGGAGAGCGCAAAACGACTACGGAAATCTATACGTGTTCTATCACAAACTTAAAAAAGTTTTCCCTCACTACATCAAACTCAACAAACTCATCTTTGAGACCGAAAAAAAGATGCTGCAAGAAGATCGCATCAAGAAAAAAACGTTTGCCGAGGACAGTCTTAAAAAATTGCGCCAGTGGTACTCGGAAGGGAGGTACGAAGCGGTCATTGAAGGCGCCGAAGACCTCGTCATGTTCACGCATGAAGGATCGGTCGAGGCCAAAAAACTTCTCAAAATCGCTACCAAAGTAAACCGCAAAGAAATCGAGCGCGACACGATTGAGTACATCAAAAACCAGCTTCCCATCTTAAAAGCGGCCTTCGAAAACAAGACAGAAGAAATGATCAAGATCTAACGATCAGTTGATCGCGTCGTTTTCCAACGCCAATGTACTTAATCGGGCAGCCGATCAGCTTTTCGAGGGTAAGAACGTACAGCTTGGCGTTTTCGGGAAGGTCATCCCAGGAAGTGACATCACTGAGAGAAGTTTTCCAGCCGGGAAGGGTTTCGTATTGGACCTCCAACCTTTCGAGATCCTCAAAGCGTGACGGGAATCGATCGATCGTTTCACCATTCAATTTATAATCCGTCGCAATGCTGATTTCATCGAAGTCGTCGAGGACATCCAGCTTGGTGAGATTGAGGGAAGTGAACCCATTCAACATGACCGAGTAGCGAGTGAGAGGAATATCGAACCAGCCACAGCGGCGCGGACGCTTAGTCGTTGCACCATACTCACCACCAGCGTCGCGCAAACGTTCACCCACTTCATCGTGCAACTCAGTAGGAAAGGGACCTTCGCCCACGCGGGTCATATAAGCCTTCACGATGCCAATCGATTCGCCGAGGTAGCTCGGATTCATGCCGGTTCCCGTAAAGACGCCACCAATCGTAGGATTAGAAGAAGTCACATAAGGATAAGTACCATGGTCGATGTCCAACATCACACCATTTGCGCCTTCCAAAAGCACCTTTTTGCCATCTCTGAGCGCCTCGTTTAAATACATTGCCGCATCGGTCATCATCTCAAGGAGTTGATCTCTCTTCGCCTTAAAAAAGGCCAACTCACTGTCCGCATCGTAATCGAATCCATAAACCTTTTGATGCCATTTCAAATTGTCGCGATATTTCTTCTCAAAAACCTCGAAATCCTCCAAATCACACAATTTCAAGCCTCGTCGATTGATCTTATCCATATAACACGGGCCAATGCCACGCTTCGTAGTGCCAACCTTGGCCTTTCCTTTTGCATCTTCCTGCCAGCCATCAATGATTTTGTGGTAATCAAACAACAAGGCCGCTCGATCCGATAACTTCACACGCCCAGCCACCTTGAGTCCTGATTTCTCAACCGCTTCCAATTCTTCCAAAACAGTCGGCAAATGCAAAACGCACCCATTCCCAATCACGCACGTGGTCTGTTCACGTAAAACGCCGCTCGGCAACAGGTGAAAAACAAACTCCTTCTCTTTGCCGTCCATTTCCACATAAACAGTGTGACCAGCATTTGCACCTCCTGTCGCACGTGCGACAATGTCAAAATTCTCGCTCAAAATATCGACCAACTTCCCTTTACCTTCGTCTCCCCACTGAGCCCCGATAATGATGCTAAGATTTTTCACGGCCCCACTATAACGAAATTCAGTTGGCTTTAAAAGGTGGGGACGCTAAAATGAAGTCCGACCTTAACAACCTCTCATGCTCACAAACGATCAAATCCAAGCCCAACTCGCGCATTGCCTTGCGGGAACTGACTTTGCGAATCTGGGGACCAAATATGAAGGGAAAGTTCGCGACACGTACATCAAGGGAGCCAAAATCTTTCTGGTGACCACCGATCGAGTCAGCGCTTTCGACCATGTTCTTGGACTCATCCCATTCAAGGGGCAAATCCTCAACGACATCACCAAGTTTTGGTTTGAAAAGACCAAAGACATCTTTCCTAACTATATCCTCGATTACCCAGATCCAAACGTAATAATGGGGGAGAAGTGTGAACCATTAAAAGTTGAGATGATCGTTAGGGGATTCATCACCGGATCCGCCTGGCGCGCATACGAAAGCGGCGTAAGAGATTTTTGTGGGAATAAACTTCCCGAAAACCTGCAAAAAGATCAAAAATTCGACGAACCACTACTGACACCCACGACCAAAGCAGAACAAGGAGAACACGACGAACCGATCACCCCAGAAGAGATCGTTGCACAAGGACTGCTCACGCAAGACCAATGGGACAAACTAGCCGACGCATCCATGAAGATTTTCAAGCTCGGACAAGAAATCACCGCCGCCCAAGGCGTCACACTGGTCGACACCAAATATGAATTCGGGATCAATCCCGCAGGGGAAATCGTCCTCATCGATGAAGTGCATACACCCGATTCATCTCGGTTTTGGAGAGGAGGAACCACCGAAAACATCAACAAGGAATATTTACGCGAATGGCTGATGGAGCAAGGATTCATGGGGGAGGGAGAAGTGCCCGAAATCCCCAATGATGTTAAAATTGAAACAGCTAAAAGATACATCGAGGCGTTTGAGCTGATCACCGGAACAGATTTCCAGGCCGAACCGTGCGAAGACCTCGAAGCCCGAATCCAACAAAATCTTTCACAATATTTATAACCTCAAAAACCATGATCGTTCCACTCATTCTCGGATCCTCAATCGACCAACCTCACGCCGACAAAATAACGGCGATTTTGGACGAATTTGAAGTTCCTTACAAAGTACACATCGCGTCGGCACACAAGGTGCCGGAGAAGGTTCTCGAAGTAATCAAGGCCCATGACGACAAGGATGCGGTCTGCTACATCACCATTGCGGGGCGCTCCAACGCGCTTTCCGGTTTTGTAGCCGCCAATTCAGCCCACCCAGTCATCGCCTGCCCACCCTTCAGCGACAAGGCCGACATGATGGTAAATATCCACTCCAGCCTGCAAATGCCCTCCGAAACGCCCACGATGACCGTCGTCGACCCCAAGAACGCCGCCGCTGCTGCGATCCGTATCCTAGGAATCAGCGACGGAAACCTTCAGAAAAAGGTCCATGCCCACATTGCCACCATTAAAAAATCCTTTAACACGCCCGGAGCGTAGCGGAGGGCGCACACTTAACCCCAAATTATGTCTGACCCAATAAAAGCTATTTCGCCCCTAGACGGGCGCTACCACAGCAAAGTCAGCGAACTATCTTCCTATTTCTCTGAAGAGGCACTCATCCGGTACCGAATTGTCGTCGAAGTCGAATGGCTGATCTACTTGTGCAACAAGATAAAACTACACAATACGCGGCCTTTTACCGCCGCCGAGGCCAAATACCTTCGTGCCCTTTACGCGCCTAAAAACGCCGAAGCCGCAGCTCAAGCGGTCAAAAAGATCGAAAGCGTCACCAATCACGACGTAAAGGCGGTAGAGTACTTCATCAAAGACAACATGAAGGAGCACTCCACGAAGGACATGATGGAGTTTGTGCATTTTGCGTGCACATCAGAAGACATAACAAACCTGTCGTATGGACTGATTTTAAAAGAAGCGAACGAAGGCGTGACCCTGCCAACGCTTGCAACGATTGAGGAAGCACTCATGGAATTGGCCACCAAAGGACGCAACGTCCCCATGCTCTCCCACACACACGGCCAGCCGGCCAGCCCAACAACCGTCGGCAAGGAAGTGGTGAACGTCCTCATGCGCCTACGCGTTCAAGCCGATCAACTGCGCGACCAACCTTACCTCGGAAAAATGAACGGAGCGGTCGGCAACTGGAACGCTCACAGCGTGGCTTATCCAGATGTGGATTGGATCAAGCACTCACAAAAATTCATCGAAAAACTTGGTTTAATGACCAACATTTTTACCACCCAAATAGAGCCACACGACTTTGTGGCTGAAATGGCACAAAACCTTATTCGCATCAACACGATCCTCATCGACTTTGATCGCGACATGTGGACCTACATCGGTAAAAACTACTTCATCCAAAAACTCAAAGAGGGAGAGGTGGGTTCATCCACCATGCCACACAAAGTGAACCCCATCGACTTCGAAAACAGCGAAGGAAATCTAGGCCTCGCCAATGCAATATTCACACACATGGCCCAAAAACTCCCCATCGCACGCATGCAACGCGACCTCACCGACAGCACCGTACAGCGCAACCATGGCATGGCGTTCGGATACAGCCTTCTCGCATACAAGAGCACACTCCGCGGACTATCCAAGCTGGCCCTCAATGAGAAAAAGCTGGCCCAAGACCTCGACAACCACTGGGAAATTCTAGCCGAGCCACTCCAAACCGTCATGCGCCGCTATCAGATCGAAAAACCGTACGAAAAGCTCAAGGCACTGACCCGTGGCAAGGGGCTCACCCCCGCCGGCTACAAAAAATTCATCGAAAAATTAGACATCCCTAAAAAGGAAAAAACACGACTCCTCAAGCTGACTCCCGCCACGTACATTGGATACGCAAAGGAGCTCGTCGACATGGCTCTTTAACTTAACCCAAATGATCCTCTCAGACCGTGACATCAAAACTCGCATTCAAGCGGGCGACATCGTCGTGACATCCCCAAACGACGACCACTTTAAGAACATCCACGCCTCAAGCATGGATTTTCGCCTGGGCAAATACTTCAAGACATACGACAATTCCAAACAACCCCTACTGGATCCCGCGAACCCGGAAACGCTCAAAAACTGCACAGATCTCATCGAAATAGAGGAGGGAAAGCCGTACATCGTGCAGCCTGGTGAATTCGTCCTGGGAGTGACCCTCGAAAAGATCAAGCTTCCTAGCGACCTAGTGGCCCGAGTGGAAGGACGAAGCTCCCTCGGAAGACTGGGCATCATTGTGCACTCCACAGCCGGATTCATTGATGCCGGCTTTGAAGGCACCATCACACTCGAAATCACCAACATCAATCGCATGCCGGTCGCACTACATCCTGGAATGCGCGTCTGTCAATTCGCCTTTGAAACCATGAGTTCCGCCGCCGAGGTTCCATACGACCAAAAATCCCACTCCAAGTACCAAGGCCAAGAACTCCCCGAAGAAAGCCGCATATTCGTCGATCCGGAGTTCAAACAGTAGCAAAACGGCCCAAAATCAGGTATAATGAAGGGATTTAATCACTTTATTATGGGACGCGGATTCGAAGAAGGATCTGACGAAGAGGAGCCCAAAGAGGAACAGCGCAACTGGATCGCTAAAGAGGCGGGCAACGCGTGGGGTGCCTTAATGGACGGCCTTCTTCCAGAAACCCCCGACACCGCCATCGACGAACTGCGACGACAATGCATAGACGGAATGCCTCCTTACGACGGCATGGAGTTGGCACGAGAAATGGAGGAACCAGAAGAAGGAGAGGTAGACCTATTTGACGAGGACCGCATGGTGAGCCTGTATCACAACATGCGTGAAGGGTCCGCCGAATGGTACGCCGAGCAGGCTGCCATCCACCGAGCACACCGCGCTCAAAAGGAAAAGGAACGCGCCGCTCTTGCTGCCGGAATCGACCCAGTCACCGGAGAATCACTTCCAGAAAAGCCGCAAGATTTTGACTTCGACCCGAACGCTCCACTAGGGATCGTTGGTGCCCCAGAAATCACAGCAACACGCGAAATCCCAGTACTCCCCGAAATCTTTCCCAATACACAAAGCCCCCTCCAGCAAACCATCAACAAGGTCGCTCAAGCGTGCGGATGGACGCCCAGAAATCTCAACGTCACTCAATGGGACCTCCTGAACTATGGAGTCCAGGGCTATGTCTTGTCGCCACACCCAGGCGTTCAAATTTTTCTCGGCTACCATGACCACAGAGGAGAGTACCGCGTGGCCGACCATGCCCACAATAACAAACAACTCCTCGCTTGGACCGACGATGTCGGCGCCGTTGTCCGCACCATTCAAGCGGCCATTTCCGAGTAGAGATTGCAAAATCCACAGAAAGACCTATAATAACTTCCGTCAACGGAAATGCGTTTTAAGTCCCGCCATCACGGGACGAGCAGAGGAAAGAAACCCCGCCTGGCGGGGGAGTAGAATCCTCCGGTTAGACCCCGTAAAAGTCTCCAATCAAGCGCCCAACGGCAAAAGCCCGAGGGAATCAAGGTGGTACCGCCCAATAGGGTCCTTGAATCGGACTCTATTCATTTTAACCACCCAAAAATGTTCGACCCCGTCGATCCGAAGCAAAATTTCCCTAAGCTCGAGGAGAAAATCCTCAAGTATTGGAAAGAAAATAAAATATTCGAAAAATCGGTGAAGTCTCGACCCAAAGATGACGAATACGTCTTTTACGATGGGCCTCCTTTCGCCACGGGGTTACCGCACTACGGTCACATTTTGGCCGGCACCATGAAAGACGTGGTTCCTCGCTACTGGACTATGCGGGGAAAACGCGTGGAACGTCGTTTTGGATGGGATTGTCATGGCTTACCCGTTGAATATGAGGTTGAAAAGGAGCTCGGACTCAAGGGACGCCAAGATATTGTTGAAAAATACGGTGTTTATGAATTCTCCGAAAAATGCCGCAGCGTGGTCATGCGCTACGCCACCGAATGGCGTGAAACGGTAGAGCGCATGGGACGCTGGATCGACATGGATGATGACTACAAAACCATGGATCCAGGATACATGGAGTCCATTTGGTGGGTTTTTCGACAACTTTGGGACAAAGGACTCGTTTACAAGGGAAGCAAGAACATGCTGGTTTGCCCGCGTTGCACCACGCCCCTGTCCAATTTTGAGGCTTCCTTGAATTACAAAGACGTCGATGACCATGGAATCTCCGTAAAAATGTTCCTCACGGAAAAATCCGCAAAAAAAATACACCCAAAGACCAAGAAACCCATTGCCATGATTCCTTGGACCACCACGCCCTGGACCCTTCCGGGAAACATGGGGATGTACGTTGGTCCTGACATCGCATACGCCATCATCGAAGAAGAAAAAGAATGTTACGTAATCGCCGAAAAAGCGGTCCCCAAGTATTACAAAAACGAGGACCCAAAGATCGTAAAGCGCCTCAAGGGAAGCGAGTTCATCGGCCTCGATTACGAGCCACTTTTCCCGTATCACCCGCCCGAGGAATACAAAGATGAATACCCGAATGTCTACACCATAATTGGAGAAGACATTGTTTCTGAAGACGAAGGAACAGGGGTGGTCCATTCTGCGGTAACTTATGGAGACGAACAGGACTTTGATATTGCACAAAGGAACAACATGCCATTTGTTCACCCTGTTCAAATGGATGGGACGTACGCGCCGTACATGACTGAATTCGCTGGAAAATACTGGAAAGATGCCGAGGATGACGTAGCGAAAGCGCTTAAAAAAAGGGGGCTTGTCATTAAGTATGAAACCTATCGCCACTCCTACCCGCACTGTTGGCGCTGTGAATCGCCACTCATGTACAACACTTTAGGAGAATGGTTCGTATCGATTGGAAAAATCAAGAAAACCATGATGGCTGCCAACAAAAAAACCAACTGGATGCCTGCTCATTTGAGGGATGGTCGATTTGGGAACTGGCTGGAGAATGCCCGGGATTGGTGCATTTCCAGAAATCGTTTCTGGGGAACTCCATTGCCCATTTGGGAGTCAGAAGATGGCGATTTCATTTGTGTTGGCAGCATTGAAGAGCTCGAGAAATTAAGCGGGAAAAAGGTTAAAGACATTCACAAGCACCTCATCGACGATATCACCTTCGAAAAGGATGGTAAAACGTATAAACGAATCCCCGAAGTGTTGGACTGTTGGTTTGAGTCGGGCTCCATGCCCTACGCCCAGATGCATTATCCTTTCGAAAATAAAAAGCGATTTGAGGGAAATTTCCCGGCCGAATATATTGCGGAAGGTTTGGACCAAACTCGTGGCTGGTTTTACACATTGGTCGTTTTGGGAAGTGCTTTGTTCGAGAAAGCTCCCTTTAAGAATGTGGTGGTCAACGGAATGATCTTGGCCGAGGATGGAAAAAAGATGAGCAAGCGCCTTAAAAACTATCC
>CAZEDN010000011.1:0-12097 GCA_964510905.1 uncultured Candidatus Peribacteria bacterium | reverse complement strand
AGCATATTCTAAGGCATCTGAAATTTGATCTGCAACCCCTCGTAAATTCATATTTTTTTAAGATAAAAAATCCAACCTATAAATCTTCTATTTTATTTCCCCAATAACCTAAGGGTGAATATTCTTATATAAAACCATGGCTTTGTCAAGCGTCTCTTGGTATTCGCTCTTCGCATCCGAGTCCATCACAATCCCTCCGCCAGAATGGTATGAATATTTCTTCTGGTCACGTTGAAACGCAATGGTTCGGATCAAAATATTGAAATCGAACTGCCCGTTTTCATCGATATACCCCACTGAACCAGTATAAACACCACGTTGGCACGGTTCCAAGCGATCGATGATTTCCATGGTACGAATTTTGGGCGCCCCGGTAATCGATCCCCCTGGGAAAACCGCCTGCATCACATCCACCCAGTCCGTGTCCTCTTTAAGGACACCTTTCACATTCGACATCGTGTGGTGGACGTGAGAGTACGTTTCAATGGCACGATGCTCGTCCACCTCCACCGAACCTTCCTCGCACACTTTCCCCAAATCGTTCCGCGCCAAATCCACGATCATGTTGAGTTCCGCCTCATTTTTTTTGCTCGCCAGAAGTTCGGCCTTCAACAATTCATCCTCTTTTGAGGTTTTCCCGCGCGGCACTGTCCCTTTGATAGGCCGCGTCTCCAAAATCACTTGTTCATTTTCCTTCCGATTCCGTACCAACCGCTCCGGCGAACAACTCACCACCGTTATCGGATCAAAATTCAAGTAGCACGCGTGGGGTGATGGGTTCACCTCATTCAAACGCCGAAACACCTCCAATGGATTTCCTTCATAAGTTCCGTGAAATCGTTGTGCAAAATTCACTTCATATGTTTCGCCATCCTTCAAACAACGATGGATTTCTTCGATACTTTCCGAATACTCTTTCTCGGTCATGTCCGCCTTTGGTTCACTCGCCGAAAACTCACACCGCCCCAAAAGTTTCCACGACGCCGGATTGTCTGCATCAAATACATAAACCTCTTCTGGGATCAAAAAATGCAAAAACGGTGTCTCAAACGAATCTTCTTTTTTTGAAATCACGCCCTGCCACAACACCCCAAAAGCGTAACTCAAATACCCCACCTTAAATCCAGGCGCATCTCGCATGTCACGCAAACACGCCCGTGCTTCTTCCCACGTTTCTGCTTTCCATTCTTGCGCCACCCCAAACCCCACAAAAATACGGTCTTGAGCCCGCAACCAAAAAGAACCTTGTTGTCCTAAATCGCTTCCCATAGCGGCACGAGCTTATCACAACAAAATCCAAGTCAAAAGCCCACTCACCACCGCCGTCACCGGAATCGTTACCAAAAACGCCATGCGCAAGCTGTGAACCGCATGTTTTTTAATGTGAGGATGGTCCTCTCCACTATCTACACCAAGGAACGATCCCACGAACACTCCCGTTGAAGAGACCGGATATCCCATCAACGCGCACACGATGATCACCGATGCCGTTGCAAACTGAATGATGCTGCCACGAAGCGCATTCAACTTCACCAAACGACTTCCTAAAAAATCCACCAAATGCCGCCCATACGTCAAAATTCCCAAAATCACCGAACCCAAAACCAAAAGCTTCATCAAACCTAACGAATCCACTCCCCACAACGGTTCCATTTCACTCCCCGAAAATCCCGAATAGACCAACCCGGTCGTGGCCGCCACCGTACTCGATCCCAACGCCACCGCCATGTAGCCCGCCGACAACAACATCACCACTTTGAACATTTTTTCACGCCGCCTCAAATCCCCCGCAAACCACTCCTTCACCGTCCGTAACGGATGGCCAATTAAGTCGTGCAGTGTATCCCGAAAATACAAATGCCGGTGTCGCACAAATCCATGCACCACCTTGAACAAAATCCATCCCGCCAAAAATCCAATGATCGGTGAAAAGGCCCAAACACCCGCCAATGTCAGTACAGTCTTCCACTGCACAAAATTCATTCCCGCACGAAACCCTTCCGCCAGACCAATCCCTAAAACCGCACTTACAACCGATTGACTGATCGAGACCGGCCAATGCTTCCACGTCGCAAAATGCACCCACGCCGCCGCCACAAACAGCGCAATAGTCGCGTGCCCAATCGTGATCAATTCCGCCTCAACAATCCCCGCACTCACCGTCTTAATCACATTTTTAGAAAGAAAGATCGCCCCCACCGCCAAACAAAAAACAAAAAACACCATCGCTCGTTTAAAAGAAATCGTTTTCGACCCCACCGCCGTACTGATCACATTCCCTGCATCATTCGTCCCAAGACTCCACGCTAAGTAGATTCCAGCAATCAAAAGCAATAATTCCTGAAGCATAAGGAGGGGAATTAAACACTATCCCAACTCGTCCTCGCCATAAACATGCTCATATTCCGTCTTCTGATAATCGAACAATTCGTCTTCTTTAAAGAAGCGCTTGACCTCCTTCTCAGCCGTTTCGAGTGAATCGGACGCGTGAATCACATTACAGGAGACACTCATGGCCAGGTCACCACGGATTGAGCCAGCTTCTGCTTCCCGTGCTTTGGTGATACCCGTGATGAGTCGAACCGCATCCACAGCCTCCAATCCTTCCACGCACAACGCAACCACCGGCGACTTCATCATGAATCGCTCCACCCCAGGATAAAACCCTTTATCCGCAATGTGCGCATAGTGCTCTCGTAAGACCGCTTCATCGAGCGCCATCATCTTCGCTCCAATCAATTTGAGCCCTTTTCGCTCGAAACGCGTGACGATTTCTCCCACAAGTCCACGTTGGATCGCATCCGGTTTGATGAGAATTAATGTTCGTTCCATGTTTAAAAAAGTTAAAGTAAGACTGACGCGATTGTAGCGGTCGGCCTCTAAAACTTCAACAACTTCCCAAACCGCCCTTCGTCTGTCCATGGCCCAATCCCCGCCATATACAGGCGACCCTCTTGGAATAGATCTTTCGCCACGCGCCCCACATCTTTCACCGTCACCGCATCGATCTCTTTCGTGATCTCTTCTGGGGTGCGCACTTCGCCGTACAGCACTTCGTATTTCGCCAACAGATGCGCAAACTCCTCCGAATCTTCCAATTTCAGCACCATTTTCCCTTTCAAATAATCTTTCGCCTTTTGCAACTCGGCCTCCGGGACACCCTCGTCCCTCACCAAATGGTACTGCTCCACAATCGCTTCCACCGCCAAATCCACTCGTTTCAAATCCACCCCCGCACGCGTCGACAACACCCCCGCATCCGTATAATCATCCGTCGTGGTCTGCACATAATACGCCAACCCTTTCGCTTCCCTCACATTCAAAAACATCCGTGAACTCATGTTCCCTCCCAAAACAATCCCCAACATCTTCATCGCCATACTATCATCATGATCCTCCGGATAACCTGGAACCCCCACCACAATATGCCCCTGCTCCGTCTTTTTCTTCTGTAAAATCACACGCTCCTCCGAATCGTTTGGCTTCACTGGATCCCACGCAAACTCAGTTTCCCTAGCTTCCATCGGAAAATACTTCTCGATCGCCGCCTCAGCTTCCTCATGTTCAATATCCCCCGCCACCGTGATTACCAAATTGTCCGGCCGATACAATTTCTCCTCATACGCCCGAAAATCGTCATGCCCCACCCGTTGAATCACTTCTTTCAATCCAATCTGGTCCCACCCCAACGGCTGATTCCCAAACATCAATTTTTCAAAATCCCACCCAACCTGATACATCGGCGTGTCCTGGTACATATTGAGCTCCTCCAAAATCACTCCACGCTCCTTATCGATCTCCTTCGGGTCAAACTTCGCCGTCAGCAACATATCCGACAAAACACCCATGGCCACGTCCTTGTGCGCCGACGCCACCTTCACGTAATAACCCACATACTCTTTACCCGTAAACGCATTGAATTCTCCCCCCACCGAATCGATCGCCTCAGAAACCGCCTTGGTGTCCGGGTATTTATCGCCTCCCTTAAAAAACATATGTTCAAGGAAGTGCGAAAGTCCACGAATATCCTGAGTCTCGCACCGCGAGCCGGCTTTCGTCAAAATAAGAACCGTCACCGACTGAGTGCTCTTGAGCGGTTGAGTAATGATCCGAAGGCCATTTTTGAGGGTAGTTTTTTTGTGCATGAGGAGGGGTTAGTCGCCCCTATTCGTACCATGTAAACGCCTCATGGTACAATACGCGCGCAGCTTTTTAACCCCCAATACCATGAAAAAGTTATTCGCATTGCTCGTTTGCGGAGCACTCCTGATATTGTCAGCTCCCCTTCTGTCCAGTGCAAGTGAAAGCACTGGATTTTCTGACCTCGACTTCAGCGACCCCGCGTACGACGCCATCGATTGGATGCAAACCAACGGCATTGTCGAAGGGTATGAAGACGGCACCTTTCAATCGCTCAACAAAATCAACCGCGCCGAATTCATGAAAATCGTGGTCGAATCCATCACCGATGAAGCAACCGGATCCTTCTGCTTTCCTGATGTAAACGACGAATGGTTTGCCAAATACGTGTGTTACGGCCACGAAATGGGTCTCGTTGATGGATATCCTGATGGAACATTCCAACCCGCCAACGAAATCAACTTTGCTGAAGCCAGCAAAATCGTTACCAACGCCCTAGGCCTCGAACTCACCGAGACCGAAACGGGGGACCCATGGTATCGCGCCTACGTCGAACCGCTCGCCGAACTCAACGCCGTTCCCCTCTCCATCAGCGATCTCGACAAATCCATCGCCCGAGGAGAAATGGCCGAAGTGATCTGGCGCGTCGAAGAAGACATGACCGATCTCGACTCTCTCAATTACGAAGAACTGGAAGGCGAATTGGTCCAAGTCTCCTCATGCGCAGAATTGAAAGAACTCTTTTTGAGCGACCCGCCCGACTACTATTACTGGGATGAAGACGATGTCGTCATGATGGATGAACCCATTGCCGCCGTTGAAGACGGCGGATCAACCGAAAGCGAAAGTAAATCGGTCGAATCCAGCAGCTCCAGCGATGAATACTCCGAAACCAATGTCCAAGTCGAAGGTGTGGACGAAGCCGACATCGTAAAAACTGACGGCCAATATATTTATCTCATTCGCAACTATACGGTGACCATTGTTGAGGCACACCCACAAGAGAATCTTGAAAAAATAATCGAAATGGACATCCCCGACTTCGAATTCACCCCCGAAGAACTGTACGTCGACGGTGACCAATTGGTGATCGTTGGGACCACTTACAATTACGGCGATTATGATTATGGTTTTGAACCCATGTTCTGGGGCTATCACGAAGATCGCGCCGCCGCCTACATCTACGACATCTCCGACCCTTCCGCTCCAGTTCTCGAACGATTTGTAGAATTTGACGGGTATTATCACGACTCCCGAAAAGTGGATGACACCCTCTACCTCATCATAAACAAATGGGATTACTATGACCTTTACTATTACGACTACACGGTTGATGAAGTGAACATCGAAGAACTCGTCCCCCTCTATTACGATTCCAAAACCGGTGAAGAAGAACAGATCGTTCAATGCGGCGACATCCGTTACGTTCCCCGCGAACGCGAACTCAACTACACCATCGCTGCCGCCATCCCCCTCGACGATCCAAACGGCGAAATCGACAAAGAGGTCATCGTGGGCAACAGCGAAAACATCTACTCCTCTCGTGACAATTTATATCTCGCCTCCACCAACTACGATTCCGACAACTATTATTACGACTGGAACAACGCGAAAACACTGGTTCATCGATTCTCACTAGACGGTGGCGAACTCGAATACGCAGACAGCGGAAAAGTACCCGGGACCATCCTCAATCAATTCAGCATGGACGAATACGACGATCACTTCCGCATCGCCACCACCGAGGGATCTTTTTGGTCTGAAGCCCCATCCAGCAACAACCTCTATGTGCTCAACATGGATCTCGACGTCACCGGATCTGTTGAAAGATTGGCTCCCGGCGAAACCATCTACTCCACTCGATTCATGGGCGACACCGGCTACATTGTAACTTTCAAAAAAATCGACCCGCTATTCGTGCTCGACCTCTCCGACCCATACAATCCAATCGTTAAAGGAGAACTCAAAATCCCAGGCTACAGCGACTACTTGCACCCATTTGGAGATGACTATTTGATCGGGTTTGGGAAGGACGCAGAAGACCCCGAAGAAGAGGAGACTTGGCTGCGCGACATGGATTTTGCGTGGTATCAAGGCATGAAGATTTCACTATTCGACGTGAGCGATCTCGAAAACCCCATCCAAGTGGACAGCGTGGGCATCGGGGACCGCGGGACCGAAAGTGAACTCCTCTACAACCACAAAGCACTCATGTTTGATGAAGCCAAAGGACTCATTGCCTTCCCCATCGAAGTGGCCATCGTAGAAGATCCAAACGCACCAGCGAACACTTATGGCGAAACCGTCTTCCAAGGAGCTTACGTCTATGATTTTGATGAAAGTGGATTCAGCTTTAAAGGGATGATCACCCACTACGGCGAAGAGTTCGCCGACAGCGACGCCTACTGGTATTACTACAATTGGGACAAAGAGGTCCTGCGCATTCTGTACATCGGCGACACCCTGTATACCGTAGCCGAAGGCAGCATCAAAGCCAGTGACCTCGACACCTTAGAAGAACTCAATTACTTGGATCTTTGGTAGACATCTGTCTCTTGTTCCCTTCCCAGCTTTCAGATAGGATAGGGTCCCGATGGCGCACAATCTTCTCCCATACCGCAAACATTTCCGCGATCTCCCCATGAATCGCATCACGTTAATCATGGCGATCGGTTTTTTGTTTGCCTTCATTATTTTTGTGCGACTCTTTTATTTACAGGTTATTCGTGCCGAGTATTATCAGCAAATCGCCTTTGAAAAAAACCAAGGCTACACCGAAATCCCCGCACGACGCGGTGAAATCCTCATTCAGGACCTCAACTCAAACGAACCCTACGCCCTCGCCACCAACACCACTTTCAAATTGGTTTACGCCGACCCCACTCTCATCGATGATCCCATTTATGTGGGCGAAAAACTGGCCCCCTTGTTGTTTGACGTAGAACTGGAACGAGAACGCGACCAGGAACGGTACGAAAACTTGCTGAGAGAATACGAAAGTGCGCTGGATATTGATGAAGAAGAACCGCCCGAGGAAGAATCCACCGAGGAACAGGCCGAGCAAAGCGAGGCCCAAACAGAAGAACAGGGCGGGAGCGAAGCGGACGCCCAAAATCAAGAAGGCACTGAAGTCACCACCGAAGAAAATCCCACGTCTAGTGGGGGAGACGTTTTTGATCCCGCCACCATCGACGAAGCCAGCATTCTCAATCTTTCCTACTCCGACCTCATCCTACACACCGATGAAGAACTATATATCCTCTTCAAACAAGAACTCATCGACACGCTCAGCAAAAAAACGCGATCGGTGATCCTCCTTGGAGACGAACTGGAGCCCGAACTCATTGATGACATCAATGCCCTCTATCTTCCCGGAATTGAAGTCACCGAAAACGGCGTGCTTTACGCCTATCCTTCCCAAATCAGCAACAAAGAACAGACCGCCAAAAAGCTGGCCGAAGTCCTCGATGTAGACCGCGACAACCTCGAAAGCATCCTTGTAGGACGCAATCGTTACGTGATCTTAAAGCGCAAACTCCCCCACGACATCTCCGACGCCATCGAAACATTGACCGATGAAAATGAAGAAACATTTTTTGGCATCCGGATGCAAGAAGAGTACTACCGTTATTACCCCGAAGGAGAACTGGGCGCTCAAATATTGGGATACCTCAACTCGGCAGACACCGGACAGTACGGCATCGAGAGCATGTTTGAAATTGAACTACAGGGAGAAAGCGGATATTTCACCTCACAAATCGACGCCAGCGGAAAACAAATCACCGTCGGCGACAGCGAAATCCAAGAAGCAATCAATGGATCCGACATCATGCTCACCATCGACCGCACCATTCAAGCCGAAGCCGAAAAAGTTCTCGCCAAGGGAGTCGACAACTTCCAGGCCGATAGCGGACTCATCATCGTGCAAGATCCATCCACCGGGAAAATCCTCGCCATGGCTCACTACCCCACCTTCGACCCCAATGAATACAGCGACGCATACGAACTTGAAGAAATCGACCTCAGCCAAGAGGATCGCGACAACCTCTACCGCACGGGCGAGGACGAAAACGAGCGCATGTACCTCTACATCCGAAAAGATCCCGATCAACGCATCGAACTGTTCTACGACTCCGATCTCGACATCTACTACAAATACGCCAACGACGTCGGCCCCGAAGTGTACCAACTCAAAGCGGTCACCCTGCCATACGAGCCCGGATCCGTTTTCAAACCAATCGCGATGGCCGCCGCCATCGACGCCGACGAAGTCACCCCATATAGCACTTTTGTCAGCCACGGCCCGGTCCAAGTCGACGAATACGAAATCCACACCTTCAACGACGTGTACTATGGAATCTCCACCATGACCGAAGTGCTCATTCATTCCGATAACACCGGCATGGTTTACGTCGCACAACAGCTTGGTTCCGCCCTATTTTACGATTACCTCGAAGCGTTCGGCTTCAGCGAAAAAACCCACATCGAATTCGAAGGCGAACACAGCGGCCAACTCGAATACTACGATTACTGGGCCGAATCTGAACTGGTCACCAAAGCGTTTGGACAAGGTATCACCGTCACCCCCATACAGCTCGTCACCGCCATCTCTTCCATCGCCAACGGAGGCCTCCTCATGCAACCGTACATCATCGAATACATTCAAGAAGCGGATGGCCGAATGCACGAATTCGAACCCGAAGTGGTCCGTCGTATCATAACCGAAGAAACATCACACGAAGTCACCGCCATGATGACCGCTGTTGTCGAACAAGGCGCCCCACTCGCCACGCTCGACAACCATTACGCCGCCGGGAAAACCGGTACCGCCCAAACGTATAAATGGGGCAAAGCGCTTTCTGGGAAGGGAACCACCATCACTTCATTTGTAGGATTTGCGCCCATCGATGACCCCCAATTCACCGTCCTCATCAAACTGGACCGACCCAAAACAATCGAATGGGGAGCCGCTACTGCCGGACCGATCTTTAAAGAACTTGCCGAATTTCTCATGAACTACTACAACATCCCTCCAGACAAAACATCATAAAATCTGGTAATATACCATTGTATAACTAACACCTCCCAAATGGCATCTTCTTCTCATCTTGTCGATCTCCCTAAATATTTCATCATCGGCGGTTTGGTGGCACTCCTGATCACGATGATTTGGATCATCAGTCCATTCATCCCCGCCATCATCATCGGTGCAGTCATCGCCACAGGTTTTTGGCCCATCCACGGACGAATTTTTAAATTCATGAAGCGGCGCACCACAGCCGCCACCATCAGTTTCCTACTATTACTCACCATTATTTTACTTCCCGTCACTTGGTTCGTTTCGTACATCACCGAACAAGCAATCGACACGTATGTATACGTTGAATCACAAGTCGCCGTACTCGTTGAAGATCTAGACGTTCGCCTCATCCCTGAAATGATTGAGGACAGCTTCGTGGGTGAATACATAAAAAAAGCGGAGGAACTCACGCCCATCAAAGCTGAAGACATCATGGGCTACGCCGCTGACCTCGTCCAAAACGTCAGCCAATTCCTCGTCAACCAAACCACAAATTTCGCCAAACAACTCTCAGTTCTTGCGGTTCATATATTCGTCTTCTTGCTATCAATGTTCTTCTTCTTACGTGATGGCGACCGCGTCATTAATGAACTCCGCGAACTCATACCACTCAAGAAAAAACACCGGCAATTAATCATAAGCAAACTAAAAAGCATGAGCCGCGGGATTCTATATGGGATCTTTGGGGCAGCCATGGCTCAAGGATTTTTAGGAGGTGTTGGGTTTGCCATAGCCGGAATTGAAAATGCCGCATTCTGGGGAACGATCATGGCCTTTTTCTCGATTGTGCCGTACATCGGAGCCACAATTATCTGGGTCCCAGCCGCTTTGATCCTATTCGCCACCGGACATTGGGTCGCCGGCCTTTTCTTGGTCTTGTGGGGGATGTTTGTGGTGGGCACCGTAGACAACTTCATCAAACCCATCGTCATCGGTGAAAGCGCCCGGATTCATCCACTCTTAAGCTTCCTCGCCATTTTGGGAGGTCTGTTTACTATGGGACTGCCCGGATTGATCATCGCACCCTATTTGCTCTCCCTCGCCCTCACCTTTCTCTACATCTACAAATTGGAGTACAAAAAAGTGTTAGGGAAGTGACCTAACGCTTTACCCGATCCATCAACAACAGATACGCCACCGCGCGTAAGTTGCTTCTTAAAATGAACCAAAACGCCCGCCAGCAGAACCAAACGGTCTGAAAACGGCCCAACTTTTTGTGCCCCCACTTCAATTTAACCGCATCTCGAAACAACTCAAAATCTCGCGGTTTCAAAAATCCTTTCGTGTGATCCAATTTCAACCGCAACACCTTTTCCAGAAGCGCCGTGTACTGTTCCAGTAAAATTTTCTGACTTTCCTCGATCTTTTTATCCCGCTCCAATTGACGATACCGATCAAACGTCGCCAATAATGAATCTGTCTGATAAAGAAGCGCCTTTGTCGCATACCCCAATCCTTTTTTCGGCACAAACAAAACCGTCAACACTCCGCCCAAGCTCACCAACTGAGGAACCATCCCTAATCGCAGCCGGTCCATGAGCGTCAATTTGACCTTAATCGTCTTGCGAATATCCCTCCCATACAACATGACCCCCTCCTGTTTAAATCGCAAAAATACCGTCCGCTCCGGCACCAAAAATCGCTTCCCAATCTCACGCACCAAATTTGCCTGTTTAAGCTCTCCGCGCTTCCAATCCACCTCCCCTTTTACAAAAATAAACACCGGCACATAAAGTCCCGCGCTCTTCTCCATTCCTTCCAAAATTTTCCCAATCGCATTTCTTTTTTTCTCTTTTGAAGTCGAAAGCGCCTCCCCAAATCCTAATTCAGGATATTTTTTCGCCGTCTTCCAAAACAATTTTGTCGCCTCTTTTCCAACCGACACACGGTCACTCTCTTTGAAAATCTGAATCACGATATCCACATCACTCTTCCCCGGCACAAACTCAAAGCGCACCGCTGACCCGTAAATAATTATAAAATCAATCTTCTTCGCAAGCTTTTCCACCACCTGATCCCGGAATTCATGAATAAACTCCCACAAATGGGTTTGTACTTCGGATTGAGAGAAGTTGGGGGTCATAGGTTCATCTTACCATAGGCCTTACGTGATTGACTTAACGCCCTAAAAGGATTATACAAAAACCGTTGCAGGTTCTCGCAATCATGCAGAGGGCTTGCTGATCATTGACGTCAGCGGAAAGGACCGGCAAATGTTTTGGGAAATTGTGGACGAAGAGACCCGGGTGTACTTCTACGTCGGAGGACTGCTCGTACTGTTCGGGATCCTCTGCGGCCGGACTCATACCTGGGCATTGAGCCTTCCGTTCTTCGTGTCGGCTCTTGTGCCTGTCATTCTCGGAGGCATTCGGATCGCACTCAGGCGGCGGGCCAGCGCCCAATGACAGAGGTGGCAATCCCCCCCCTCAAAATCGACGAGGGGGCTGCGACATTTCAAATCTTCTTCCGCTGACGTCTCAAGCTAACCCTACACATCAATCAAATGCTTTTGAATAAACGCCTCAATTGCTTGAACGGTTTGGTCTTTTAATTCTGGCGGACTTCCCGCAATCCAAAAAGCAAAATTGTAAAGCTCTTGGGTCCCGACCTTAAGCCATTTACTATTTTTACGCAAAAAAACCAACAAACTAGTCACCGCAATACGCTTATTCCCATTTTGAAAAGGATGATTTTTAATCAACAAATAAAACAAAATCGCCGCCTTCCCTAAAAGGCCCTTATAAAAATGTCGTCGTCCAAACGTCTGAAAAGGAACCTCCAAACAACTCTCCAATTTGTGAGGGAATCGAGTCGAAAAGGGAGGGATTGGCTCATCCCAATCCAAAAATTTCTGCGCTAACGTATGAGCAAGATAAG
>CAZEDN010000010.1:1995-12169 GCA_964510905.1 uncultured Candidatus Peribacteria bacterium | reverse complement strand
GGACAGGCTCTCATCCCCACCCTCACGGGCGGGGAGTTCCCGCTGGATTAAAAACTCCGCCCGATTAATCGGATTATCAGGCCTAAAGGTGTCATCAGCATATCCTTGAACAACGCCACGGAATTCAAAAAAACTAATGACATACTCAAAGACAGAGTCTTCAATATCCGTTAAATCAGAAGCGCTTACCGTAGCAATCGATCCCAAAGAAAAGATTCCTAAAAGCAGAAAGGAAAAGAGCTTTTTCATTTTTAAAGGGGTTAAATAAATTTTTAATTAACTCTCCATAACAACCTCAATTCCTGGCAAGACCTTTCCTTCTAAAAACTCCAGCATCGCACCTCCTCCTGTCGACACATGGTCAAAATCCACCGCATCGTGCCCAAACCGCTTGATCGCATCGATCGTGTCACCGCCACCTAAGATTGTAGTTGCCTTGGTTTTGGCCACCGCTTTAGCGATTTCCCGAGTGCCTCGTACAAACGGCTTCTTTTCATAGAGTCCCATTGGCCCATTCCACACCACGATCTGCGCACCCATGATCGCCTCCACATACGCCTCAATCGTCGCCGGTCCAATGTCTAAAATCTTCAAGCCCATCTCTACGTCCCGGATCGGCACGATCTCCACCATTGCGTTATCAGAAATCTCATTCGCCACCACCACATCCTCTGGCAAGTAGAACCTCTCCTCATTTTTATCCGCTTCCAGCATGATTTCCTGAGCAATCTCCATCTTATCCTCCTCACACAACGAATCTCCCACATCAAAACCGGATGCATAAAGGAAAGTGTTGGCCAATCCGCCTCCCACCAGAAAAATATCCGCCTTTTCAGTGAAATTTTTAAGGATGCCAATTTTGGTATCGATCTTGGCACCTCCCACCGCAAGAACCAAAGGCCCCTCAAGGTCTTCTAGTAGGGGAGTGAGCGCTTCAATCTCTTTTTGAAGGAGAAAACCTGCATGCGCCGGAATATGCTCCGCCACCCCCGCGGTCGACGCATGCGCCCGATGAGCCGTCCCAAACGCATCGTTCACAAACAAATCACCCAACGCCGCCAGTTCCTTCGCAAACTTCACATCATTCTTCTTTTCTTCATGGTAAAAACGAGTATTCTCCAACATCACTACATCTCCGTCCTTCATCGCTTTGATCGCTTTTTCAACCTCAGGCCCCACACAAGAATCCAATTTTTTTACCGGTTTGCCCAGCAATTCAGAAAAAGCCTGCGCAACCTTGCCCATTTTGAGCTTAGGATCCGGATTTTCAGGATCCGGACGTCCAAGATGAGACTTTAAAATCACACGCGCACCGCCATCAATCAAATGCTGCACCGTAGGCAAAGCCGCCTCCAAGCGGGTCGCATCGGTCACATTACCCTTGTCATCCAAGGGCACATTAAAATCCACGCGCACCAATACGCGTTTTCCTTTTACATCTGTATCATGGAGAGTTTTGAGAGAAGTCATGCCAGCATTATACCATAAGCCATTGCTTTACAAACCCCGCCCCTCCCTTATAATAGCGGCACTCTAAATGAAAACCATCACATGCGAAAAATCATCCTTTCTCTCCTGTTATCCAGCCTTTTCATCGGTTGTGGGCCCGCAGATCAATTTGTCTCGCGCACTTATGAAAACAATGCCGAATTTCGCGATTTAGTGGTCGATTTTGTACGCCATGTGGCCGAATCCGACGTGTACGAAACCGAAATCAACACACCCATTGGGTTGGATAAATCCAGCACCTGGGACATAACCATCGCCGCGTACATCGATGGTGAAATGAGAGGGGAGGGGGACGCCGAAGGTGCTCACTTAGCAAGTACACTCGAGACCGCCACACACGAACTGGTCACCACCGCAGAACTCAATACGAACGTTCTTCCGAGTACACGCTTCCTCATCACCTTCAACGATCACGATTACGCCTTCATTGAATACGATGGCACCGGACTGGAAGTCCAAGAAGACCTGGTCATGCTGTACGAACTCAACAGAAATATGCTCCTCGAAAACATTGAACTCGGAAAAGAATACCTCCTCAGAACCATCGACCCAGAGTTAGGAGGCGTTCACAAGTACTATTACGCGCTCACCGACGATTGGGAGGATCGCCTCCACACCATCTACACCTCATCCACGATCTTCACGCTCCTCATGTTGTACGACTACTATGGAGACGAAGCACTCTGGGAGCAAGCACTAGATTCCGCCGAATTTGTCCTCTTCATGCAAAACCAAGACGAAGAAAGCCGCGCTTATGGAGGCTTCCACTATTCCTATTACACCGACACCGAAGAAAAAGAAGAGAAATACGTCGTGGGGACCACCTCAAAAACCATTTTTTCCTTATTGATGCTGTACGAGCGCACCGAAAATGAACGCTACCTCGATGCGGCCAAACGTGGTGCCGACTGGCTCCTCACCATGCAAAACACAGACGGAACCATGGATTCGTACATCAAACACGATGACGACACATGGATGCGCTCCACCGGGAAATCCTTCCTGTACAACGGCCAAGTCCTCTCGGCGCTATCGCGAATGTACATCGTCACCCAAGATCGCAATTACTACGACGCCGCCACTAAAATCGCCACGTACATCAATCACGAGATCGCCGACCAAGGCTGCTACCTCGGCGACGACTATCGCGAACCCAACCCCATCTCCAGTTCCTGGGCCGTCCTATCCTTGTACGACTATTACAAAGCGACCCAAGACAGCTACTACAAAGACCTCGTCTACACCTGTTCCGACGACCTCGTTTCTCGCCAAATCACCGACGAAACCGACATCATGCGACATGGACGCTGGACCCGTGGATATTCCAGCAGCGGAAATGGCTGGCTCAACGAAGTCCTCAACGATGTCTACGACGAATGCGTGACCGACGGCCGTGAATGCGGCCACTACAAAGACGCCCTCGTGAATGTGATTCGCTGGGTGCTTCAGAGCACCTATTCCGAAAAAAACATGTACGTGGTCGAGAACCCCGAAATGTCACTCGGCGGCATCTTTTGGAACTACGACAATAAATACGTGCGCACCGACTCGGTGTGCCACGGAATGAATGCCTATCTCGATATTGTGAACGAGCTCGAAGACGGGGTGCTGGTCTCGCTCCCCGAGGCGGAATTGGAATGGATCTTCCCGGAGGACACTACGGACTCTCCTCATTAGGGAAAAAGAAAACCATAGGTCGATCTTCAGGAACAGCGTGAAGAACCCGTTCACTACCCGAAAAACTGGTGTTCGTCATTCTTCGACGAGAAGGGTAAAATAGATCTGGATGACTCCCAAAACCAACCTCCACAAACTCCCATGGAGCACTTCCGTCTTCTTGAGGCAACAAGGCATGTGTCGCACCCACTGGAGCCGCTTGTCCATCACGGACCATGAATGCATATGCTTGATAAAGAGGAGTCTGACCAGTCGCTACAATATTGGACAAAGGATAAACCCCATTTGAGCCGTCAGTGAAAGGACATTCCGCCAAATCGATCATCACTCGAGATATATCAAAATCTTGTGGCATCAATAACGGCCGATCCACTTGAGGAACCGAAGGATCTCGTGTGAACAAAACGATGGGATCGTCGGGATCGACACAGTGGGTGGAATAATTCACTCCATCTCTCCTACTCTCACGTATTGAACCTTGCATAGAACTCGAACTGTAACCTTCAAAACACATCCTGGGCCGAGCCGCTCTCACAATGAGATCATCACTATTGTTGGGGCTTCCTACATAATCCACATCCAGTGGTGTCACAAATGTCTGGCCATAAGGAACCTTGACCACTCGATAGCTGTATTCGTCTCCTCCAACCGCCATGAGTTGATCAACGCTTAAACGTCTACTCCCCCTGCCACCACGAAGCGGCCCGCTAGACACCCCATACAACTGACATGCCACCAAGTGAACCGGAGGGATATCTTCCGAGCCAATGTCATGAAAGGGCAACTCTGTTCCTTCAACCGTCGAATAAAACTCATCATCTCCACGAGGACGCATGACGAGAGCCATCGGACCATTCGTATTAAGCACATATCTTCCACCAGGATAGGAAGTATGTGGGATCAATGATACTTGAAGGCCATGAACATTTGTGTACATTGTCCCCACTTGCAGCTCTCCAGCATCAACAAAAGCCACTCCAACCGTGTTTGACGGAACCTCAAATCGTTCACCAATTCCATCCAACTCCACAATCCGCCCAATCAATCCTTGTTTCCGCAACAATGCCCCGAACTCCACCATTTCGCCATCCAACTCAGAACCGGGCTCAGGACGCAAAGATCTGGGGACCATTTCGCCTTGTGAATCATACAAAAGGTCATCGGGACCAAAATCAGGGAAATGCATGTTTGACGAATTTTAATAAAGGAGCCAATCTTAGCTCAATTTCCGATTCATGACAACTTTTTTGCCATCTCCAACGCAACCTGCACCGCTGTGTACCCTTTATGAGTGCGCGCCCTTGCCAATTCTGGGTCGTGAACCATCAACACCTCAAAAACAACCGGGGTCTCATACTTCATCATCACTTCACGTAATCCATCCACACACGCCCGACAAACCATCTCATAATGGTCGGTTTCGCCTTTAATCACACACCCCAACACGATCACGGCATCGTATTTCTCGGATTTCGCCATTTTTTGAGCGATGAGAGGAATTTCGAACGCTCCCGGAACCTTTTCCACATCATAATCCGCACCTTCTTCCTTCAATCCACGCTCCGCTTCCTCAAGAAGTTTTTCCGTAATGGGGGAGTTGAACTCCGATACGACCACACCAATATTCATGATTGCAGTTGTTCTAAATAACGGGCCAACACATCGACCTCCAAATTAACCTTATCATCCTCACTCAAATCCGCCAATGTTGTGTTTTCAAGGGTATGCGGGATTAAGGAAACCTCGAACGCGTCATCTTTCAGACCGCTCACCGTCAAGCTCACACCATCAATCGTAATCGAACCCTTATGAGCGATGTATTTAAGAAGGGGGAGGGGAGGAGTGATCTCCACGCGCCAACCTTTTTTATCTTTTGTGATGCCCAATACAGTCCCCACACCATCCACGTGACCTTGAACAAAATGACCACCCAAACGATCGCTCGCCAAAAGCGCACGCTCCAAATTCACCGAAGCTCCAGATTCCAGAACGCCCAACGTCGTATTCGCCAGCGTTTCCGGCATCACATCCGCCATAAACGCACCTTTCGTCGCTTCCGTAACCGTCAAACATGTTCCCGCCACAGCAACACTTTCGCCCACTTGCAATTCACCAGCAAACGGCGCTTCAATAGTAAACCGTTTCCTAGCATCCGTTTCCGTGACCTCCGAAACGCAACCAATGGCTTGAATAAGACCTGTAAACATAGTGGGCGCATTATAGCAATTCCCAGCGTTCATAAAAAGTTCATATTTTTTTAATCTCGGTGTTACAAAATCGTAATCTTCTTTTGCTAGGGTGGCCGCACTTATCCTTAACCCCATTCACCATGCGAAGTGTGAACAAGGTTATCCTAATGGGCAATCTCGGTGCCGATCCCGAGATGCGCTCAACCACGACGGGCAAAACCGTCACCAATTTTTCACTCGCCACCAACAACGAGTGGCGCGATCAAGACGGCGAAATGCAACGCACCGCCGACTTCCACCGTATCATCGCCTGGCAAGGCCTTGGCGAAAACTGCGGGAAATACCTCAAAAAAGGGAGCGCTGTGTACATCGAGGGCCGCCTCCACAACCGCAGCTACGACGACAAGGAGAAAAAGCGTCACTTTGTCACCGAGGTCACGGCCGACAAGGTCAACTTCATCCAAACCAAGCGCACCAAAGAGGGCGAAAAGGTAGAATTGGAAGAAACAAACGAAGCGGTCGCCGCTTAACATGTTTTGGATCGTATTCGGAATTCTCCGGGCTCATAAGATAAAAACTTCACATGAGCTCGGAGAATTTCCCAACTAGCTGGATGAGCCGAAGCCTAGTATAATGCCCCCGTGAAACTTTCAATTCTCATCCCCACATACAATCGGGCCGACATTTCAGAAAAAACACTCCGTGCCCTATCGGAGCAAGATTTCCCACAAAAGGATTTTGAAATCATCGTGGTGGACGATGGGAGCACCGACGACACACCAAAAACCCTCACACGACTAAAAAAAGAGATCCCAAACCTAACAACCACACACCAAAAAAACGCCGGCCAGGGGAATGCCCGCAATCGCGGCCTCACCAAGGCCACAGGAAAAATCGTCCTCTTCCTCGGCGACGACATGATTCCCTCAAGCAACACATTCCTACAAGAACACTGGGAAGCCCACCAAAAAAATCCAGCCCAACGGTACGTCGTTCTCGGGCGCATCGACTGGCACCCCGCCCTCGAAATCAACGATTACATGCAATGGATGACAAACGGATCATCCATCTTCGACAAATTCGGAGGACATCAATTCGCATACGAAAAACTAGAGCGCGGCGAAAAACCGGACTTCAACTTCTTCTACACCTCCAATCTATCCCTCAAGCGCAAACTCCTCGGGAAAGACCCTTTTGACTCCACGTTCAGTAAATACGGATGGGAGGACATCGAGCTCGGCTACCGCCTTCAAAAGGAAAAAGGGATGCGCCTCCTATACAACCGCGACGCCATCACCCTACACGACCACCCCATGGACGAACGTAGCCTAAAAAAACGCATGGAAATGATCGGTCGCTCCGCACACATCATCGACGCCAAATATCCCGAACTACAAAAAGTGCCCAACTTCAAAAAGAAACTGGCCTTCCGTCTCCTGTCCAATCCGCTCAGCCTCACCCTAATTTGGCTCCTCAACCTCGTCACATTCAGGCACTTTCAGGAACTCCTCTATTACGCCCGCTCCAAAAAGTACTTCCTCAAAGGGGTCCGTTCAGGTTATACTAAGCGTTGAGTTTAAAATTCCTCCCATGAAAAAAGTCATCGCCCTCCTAACCATCCTGACGGTACTGCCGCTTTCCGGTTGTTTTCTCAAAAAACCACAAACCGTTCGGGAGGCCCCTAAGGAAGACGTCGAGCTGACCTACTACCGTCTTTTTGACGATAAAGATATTTTCGAGCCACTCATCCGGCAGTACGAAACCGACAACCCGCACGTCACCATCAACTATCGGAAGTTCACAGAGCCCGAGGAGTATCTCGATCTCATCATCAACGAACTCGCAGAAGGGGAGGGGCCAGACCTGTTCTCCATGCACAACACTTGGTTCACCAAGCATAAGAAAAAAGTGACGCCCGTACCCACCACCCTCATCTCAACCCAAACGTTTGAAGATATTTTTGTGAGTGTGGCAGCCGACGATCTCATTCTACCGGATGAAACAGGCATCTCGCGCATCTACGGACTACCCATGTTTGTGGATACCCTCGCACTGTACTACAACGAAGATCACTTTGAAGACACCATCCCTTCTCGAGGAAAACCGGCCAGCACCTGGGCAGAACTCCAGGAAGATGTATTTAAACTCACTAAAACGGATAACAGTTTCGAACGATTTGAAGTGGCAGGAATCGCCATGGGGCGCGCCGACAACATTCTCCGCGCCATCGATGTACTCTACTTGCTGATGGTCCAGTTTGGCACCGAATTTTACGACACCAATTACACCGAAGCCACCTTCGCAGACGGTATCGCCGGCACCAACCCCGGAGCCGACGCACTGGCTTTCTTTACCAGCTTTTCACTCCCCAGCAGCAAATACTATTGCTGGAACGCCTACCTCGCAGAAGACGACAGCAACGAAAAGGAAATAGAAACTTTCGCAAAAGGAAAGGTCTCCATGATCATGGGATATTCTTATCTTTATGAACAAATCATGGACCAAATCGACGAACTCGAAAAGAAGGGGAGTGATGCGATCAGCAAAAACACCGTCAAGGTAGCCGCCGTCCCTCAAGTCGAAGATCCCGAAACCAGCACCGAAAAACGGGATGCCTATGCCAGCTACTTTGCGGAAACCGTCTCACGCACCTCAGAAAACCCTGAGGAAGCATGGGCCTTCCTCAGCTATCTCGTGAGTCAAGAAAGTCTTCAACACTACCACGAACAAACCCATCGTCCCACCAGCCGTCGCGACATGATCGAAGGACAAAGCGACGAAGCAATCTATGGAGTGTTTGTGGATCAGATCGGATACGCCGAAAGTTTCCCCGTCGCCGACCCCGAGGTCTACACCCAAGCACTCACCACCGCGATCGAAGCGGTCCTCGCCACCGACGATCCATCCAACGCACTCAAAGATGCCCAAGACCTCGTGAATCTATACATGCCGGATGAGGGGCTTTACCCCATAACGGTCGTACTCGAGGAAGAGGAGTAACCCATTCCAATGGCCAAGTACCTGTGGGGAGCCGCCATTTTCACACTTCCCTTCACCATTTCCACCGTTCTCTGGCAATCGGCCATTTTTGGGCAGGGAAGCTACAACGCATACACCAGCTTTAGTTTGTATGGGAGTGAAGTGTTCCTGTTTTTGGCGTTTGCGATCTGGTCGATGAAGATGAAGCGAAAAACACTCGCCCTAGGTGGCCTCATTCTTGGGCTAACCCTTTTATCGGTCGTTATGTCTCAAGATCCCACGTCTTCGCTTCTCAACGGAATTCACATTCTTGCCGCTGTCATCGCGCTCATCTTTACGGTCGAAAAGGTCCTCAAGCCCAAAACACTCGTCAAAATTTTCCTCGCAACCCTTACGATTCAAGCCATTATCGCCATCGCGCAATTCGTCACACAAGGATCACTAGGACTGCACATGTTAGGGGAGTCATTGATCGGGACAGACGTCGCCGGTGTCGCCAAATTCAGCCTGGGATCATTCACAATGGTGCGTGCCGCGGGAACCCTTCCCCACGCCAATATTTTAGCCGGATTTTTACTCGTGGGAATTCTTTTATCACGGGAAATAAAGGGATGGAGAATCCCTAAGATACTCCTGTGGATAGCATTCTTTGTGGCGTTTTCAAAAGCGGCCATCTTAGCGCTCATTGTTGCCTTCATCGTCACGAAAAAAATCCCGCACAAATGGGCATACGTTGCGCTCATCGCGATCGCCGGGTTGATCGTCTTGGCCCAAGAATCACTCATCGAGCGCTTGCAATACCTCAAAATCAGCCTCAATATGCTGGCACTAGAACCAATTGGTGTAGGACTCGGTCAATTCACCGCGCGCATGCAAGAATTCACTCAAGTAAAACTCCAACACTGGCAATTCCAACCGGTTCACAACGTCTACTTTCTCATCGCAAACGAACTGGGCTGGTGGGCACTGGGGCTATTCCTCATTGGGCTCAAAAAACTTTACGGAAAAATCCCAAAAAAGCTTGGACTCTTCGCCGCAATCCTCACAATCGGTTTATTCGATCATTACTTAATCAGCCTACCACAGGGACTTCTCTTGAGTGGGTTAACGTTTGGTTATATACTCAAAAACCAGCTTTAACACTAGTCAATGCCAGCTAAGGGAACACGCATCCTCGGTGAAGAAATACCACAACAGGAACCCAAGTTAGACTTACCCAAATTAAGGCACACCTACTGCCAAGGCCTTCGAGCCCTCCACGAACTGGAACAGGAAGGGGAAGTGACCATATTCATGCACGACATATGGAGGCGAGTATGTAAAACCGCTACAGAACACGACGCCTCCGATAAAAGCTCCATCGCCAATGCAATAAAAAGAATGATTCGCGCAGGCTTTGTAAAAGCGCACCATGCCCTCCAAGTGATCGATCATCCGCTGGGATATACACTTGAACACGGACATCTTGCATACCGATTACATCCGGAATTACTCGAAGAAACCGAGCGAGTAAGAGCATTTTGGGAAGCTGTTGAAGCTGCCATCACTACGGAGCAAATCGGACGTCGATTGGCCGACAATGTAAGCACATTAGCCGATGGACTGATCAGCGAAAAACCACCTCCTTCGCCTCCTCAAACCACCGGAAAAGGCCAAAGGATGGCGTACTCACTGGCCCCAGAGCTCCGTGAAGAGACTTTAGAGGTAACTTTCTTCTGGGAATTGACCCAGTTGACACTCGACAAATACCTAGAAGCTCAGGCACTTCGAGATAGACTATTGGAGACTCTGGGCTTCATAACAAACCCTAGCCAAGCCGT